>NZ_JBDKSX010000115.1:0-20165 GCF_039680435.1 Mizugakiibacter sp.
GCACGATGCATCGGCACGGCCCTGCAGGAACGAGGCGCCAGTATAGCGAGCCGGCGCGCGCGCTCAGCGATGGATCATGTGCGCGTCGCCGGGCCCGGGCGCGGCGGGCCTGGGCGCGGCCTCGGCCGGTTTCGGCGGCGGCTGCGCGTGCGCCGGGCCGGCGATCGCGCCCACCGTCACGATGCCCTTCCACTGCGCGTCGCGCGCGGCGAAATACTGCTTTGGATCCCAACGCGACGGCGCCCAGAAATCGCCACCGCAGCCGGCGCGCGGCACCTGCACGCCGGCGACCTCGACGGTCGCGCCGCCGCAGTTCTGCTGGGCGGACGCGTGCAGGACGCCGCTGTCGAAGCCGGTGCGCGAACCGGTCATCTGCAACAGCGCAAGGCGCAGTTGCGTGACCATGCGCGGCTTGGCGACGGTGTCGCCGTAGGTTTCGCAGAGGCGGTACGCGGCGTCCTTGGCCTGGCCGCGCTGCGTCGGCGTCAGCTCCGACCACAGGCGGTCGCGGGTGGCGAGGAACTGCGGGTAGCCGCGTTCCGCGGAAACCGCGATCCAGGCGTAGGCGGCGACCGGATCCTTGTCCACGCCCTGGCCGTTCAGGTACATCAGGCCGAGGCTGAGCTGCGAGAGCTTGTCGGCGTAGTAGGCGCCGAGCCGGAAGTACTGCAGCGCGCCCGCGTAATCGTGCGCGGCGAAGTGGCGCACGCCGGCGAACTGGCCGAACTGGTCGGGATGGCCCCAGGTCGAGGCCTCGTTCATCGCGCGCAGCAGGCGGTGCATGGAGGCGTCGAGTGCGGGATCCCCGGCGCGGCCGGCGGCGGCCGCGGTCAGCGCGAGGGCGAAGGCGGCGGCGAGCAGGCGTTTCACGGGTGGCTCCTTGCGCGGCGGGGACGCCGGAATCATTCCGGCAGCCGTCTGGTACAGCTTCGGGGCGGTGCGGTGCAAGTGCGGCCGGGCATGCCGCCGCGCCGCGCGCCTTCAGCGCAGCGACTTGGCGTACAGCAGCGCGTCGGCGCCGTCCTCGTAGAAACCCTGGCGGTGGCCGTGTCGCCGGTAGCCGTGGCGTTCGTACAGGCGTTGCGCGGCGGCGTTGGCGGCGCGTACTTCCAGGCGCAGGGCATGGCAGCGGCGCCCGCGCGCGATGCGCTCGGCGGCGCCGAGCAGCGCCGCGCCGACGCCGCGCCCGCGCGCTTCCGGCGCGGTGGCGAGCGAGTACAGCCGCGCCACGCGCGCGTTGCTGCGGAAGAACAGCAGGGCCGAACCGAACAGGTGCCCCGTCGCCGTCGCCACCAGCACGACGGCGCTGCTGCTGTCGAGGTGGCGGCGGTACTGCGCGCGGCTGACGAGGTCGCTGTCGAACACCCGCTCTTCCAGCGCGACCAAGGCGTCGAGGTCGCCCGGAACGGCACGGCGGATGCGCGGAACGGGGGGAGGTGGAGGGGCTGGGTCGGGCGGCACAGCGCGGCAGGGTAGTGGCCGCCCAGGCTGACTGCAAGCCGTACGGTGCGCGCCGTCCCGCTTGTGCGCCCTGCCGGCTGTGCCAAACTTGGCGCCGTCGCGGCATGCAGACGCCCCCGAGCGCCGCCGGTCGACCCATCACCACGAGGTGCCATGACCCGGCTCGTCATCGTCGTCGAGAAAGCCTCCGACTGGGGCTCCTACTACCCGTCCGACAACGTCGTCACCGCCATGGACTACCTGCGCGAGCCCATCGGCGGCGACGAGCGCACGCACGTCATCAACCTGTGCCGCAGCTACAAGTACCTCGGCACCGGCTACTACGTGTCGCTGCTGGGCGAGGCGCGCGGGCATCGCGTGATTCCCTCGGTGCGCACGATCAACGATCTGCGCAAGCGCGCGCTGTACGGCCTCGACGTCGAGGACCTCAACCAGAACCTGGCCAACTTCCTGCCCGCCGGCGGGCGCGACACCACCGACCTCGGCATCCTCGTCTACTTCGGTGAAACCTCGTACCCGGCGCTGAAGGACCTGGCGCACCAGGTGTTCGAGCTGTTCCCGTGCCCGCTGCTGCGCATCGAGTTCGAGCGCGAGCGCGTGTGGCGGATCAGCGCGATCAAGCCGATCGGCCTGCACACGCTGGACGACCCGCAGGAGGACGCGTTCGCGCAATCGCTCGACGCATTCTCCAAGAAGCTGTGGCGCAAGCCGCGCGCGCGCCGCCAGTACCGCTACGACATCGCCATGCTGGTGGACGGCGACGAGGCGATGCCGCCCTCCGACAAGCGCGCGCTGAAGTCGTTCATCGCCGCCGGCAAGGAGATCGGCATCGAGGTCGACCCGATCGGCAAGAACGACTATGCGCGGCTGGCCGAGTACGACGGCCTGTTCATCCGCGAAACCACCGCGCTGGACCACCACACCTACCGCTTCGCGCACAAGGCGGAGAAGGAAGGCATGGTGGTGATCGACGACCCCACCTCGATCCTGCGCTGCACCAACAAGATCTTCCTGCACGACCTGCTGCGCTCGAAGAAGCTGGCCGTGCCGCGCACCGAGATCCTGTACAAGGACGACCCGAAGCAGCTGCGCGACCTGCCCGAACGGCTCGGCCTGCCGATCGTGCTGAAGATCCCGGACGGCTCGTTCTCGCGCGGCGTGGTCAAGGTGGAGAACGCCGAGGCGCTGGAGAAGGCCGCGGCCGAGCTGTTCCAGAGCACCTCGCTGGTGATCGCGCAGGAATTCCTCTACACCGAGTACGACTGGCGCGTCGGCGTGCTCAACCACGAGCCGCTGTACGCCTGCCAGTACTTCATGTCGCGCGGCCACTGGCAGATCTACAACCACGGCGCCAAGGGCGCCGCGAAGTCCGGCGGCTTCAAGACGCTGCCGGTGCGCGAGGCGCCCGCGGAGGTGATCAAGCTGGCGCTGCGCGCCACGCAGCCGATCGGCGACGGCCTGTACGGCGTCGACATCAAGCAGACCGGCGACCGCACGGTGGTGATCGAGGTGAACGACAACCCTTCGATCGACGCCGGCGTCGAGGACGCCTACCTCGGCGAGGACCTGTACCGGCGCATCATGGAGGAGTTCCTGCGCCGCATGCAGCGCAAGCGCCTCGGCGTGGCCTGACCCTCAGCGGCCGAACACGACGCGGCGCCGGCGCGGCATGGCGGCGCGCAGCAGCGCCAGCGGCAGGCGCGGTTCCAGCGCGGCCAGCAGCGCCAGCGGCGCGCCGACCAGCCAGAACGCCGCGCTCCAGCCGAGCAGGCGGTCGTGCAGCGGCAGCGGCGTCAGCAGCAGCGCGGCCAGCCCGGCGCCGAGCCAGGCCAGCGCGGCGAGCGCGCGGCGGCGGGTGAAGGAAGCCTCGGGAACGGAACGGATCGTGCGCATGGGGAACCTCCTGTGAGGCGACCTTCGCGCGCGTGCATCTCAGCGGCTGCGACGTGCGCGCCGCGGCGCCGCATCGCCGCGCCTCGGGTACCATGGGGCGTGCCCGGCGCGCGGGGGAAACGCGGCGCCGGCGGAGGTTTCACGCGACGTCCGCAGGGAGACGCCCATGAACGACGCAGTGCCGCGCTACGCGGTGTTCGGCCACCCGGTCGCGCATTCCCTGTCGCCGGAGATCCACGCCGCGTTCGGCCGCCAGACCGGCCGCGAGCTGATCTACACCGCGATCGACGCGCCGCCGGCGCGCTTCGCCGCGATCGTGCGCGACTACTTCGCCGGCGGCGGGCGCGGCGCCAACGTGACCCTGCCCGACAAGCGCCTCGCCTACGAGATCGCCGACGCGCGCAGCGAAGCCGCGGAGCGCGCCGGCGTCGCCAACGTGCTGACCGCGCTGCCGGACGGCCGCATCGAGGCCGACAACAACGACGGCGCCGGCCTGGTGCGCGACCTCGCCGAGCGCCACCGCGTCGACCTGCGCGGCCACGACGCGTTGCTGCTCGGCGCCGGCGGCGCGGCGCACGGCGTCGCCGGCGCGCTGCTGGACGCGGGCGTGCGCAGCCTGACCATCGTCAACCGCACCGCGGCCTCGGCGGACGCGCTGGCCGATCGCCTCGGCGATCCGGCGCGCGTGCACACGCGCTACTGGGAAGACCTCGGCGCCATCGGCAGCTTCGACCTGATCGTCGACGGCACCTCGGCCGGCGTGCTCGGCGCGACCCTGGAGTTGCCGTTCTCGATCGCCGCCAACCGCGCGCTGTGCTACGGCCTTGCCTACGGCGCCGCGGCCGCGGGCTTCCTGGCCTGGGCACGCGCCGCCGGCGCGCGCTACGCGTTCGACGGCCTGGGCATGCTGGTCGAGACCGCCGCCGACACGTTCGAGCGCTGGCACGGCGTGCGCCCGGACACCGAGCCGGTCTACCAGGCGCTGCGCGCGCGTGTCGAGTGAGCCGACGGCCGCGCTCGCCTGCCGCCGCGGCTGCGGCGCCTGCTGCATCGCGCCCTCGGTCAGCTCGCCGATCCCCGGCATGCCGCACGGCAAGCCGGCCGGCGTGCGCTGCGTGCAACTGACCGCGGATGACCGCTGCGCGCTGTTCGGCCGGCCCGAGCGCCCCGCCGTGTGCGCCAGCCTGCGCCCGGAGCCGGCGATGTGCGGCGCGAGCCGTGCGCATGCGCTCGCCTGGCTGGCGGCGCTGGAACGCGCCACGGCGCCGCGCTGAACCGGCTCAGCCGCCCGCGAGGCGCTCCAGCCGCAGCGCCAGCAGGCGTTTCACCGCGGGCCATTCGGCGGCGGTGATGCTGTAGACCACGGTGTCGCGCACGCTGCCGTCGCGGCGCTTCTGGTGCGCGCGCAGCACGCCGTCGCGGCGCGCGCCGAGCTTCTCGATCGCGCGCTGCGAGGCCTGGTTGTAGAAATCCGTGCGCAGCTCGACCGCGGTGCAGCCGATGTGCTCGAACGCGTGTTCCAGCAGCAGCGCCTTGCACGCGGTGTTGAGGTGCGTGCGCTGCCAGCGCGCGGCGTACCAGGTGTAGCCGATCTCCAGCCGCGGCAGGCCGGCGTCGATGTTGCAGTAGCGCGTCGTGCCGACCACCGCGCCGCTGCCGCGCTCGCGGACCGCGAACGGCAGCATGCGGCCCTCGGCACGGCCCGCCAGCGCCGCGTCGATGTAGCCGGCCGCCTCGCCCGGCGCCGGCACCGAGGCGAACCAAAGCTTCCACAGCTCGCCGTCGCGTGCGGCCGCCTCCAGCGCGGGCGCATGCGCGGCGGCGAGCGGCTCGAGGACGACGTGGGCGTTTTCGAGGGTGACGGCGGGCAGCGGCGTGTTCATCGGGGCGGTGGGCCTCGCGCAGGATCTGCGGCGGGAGCTGTCGCGGCCGATGCGCGCAGGGGGGCGCGCTCAGGCGTCGAGGTCGGGGATCAGCTTGCTTTCGAGGTAGGCGATCATGTCCTTCAGCTTCAGCTTGCGCTTCTTCAGGCGCGTCAACTGCAGCTCGTCGCGTATCGCGTCGGTGGCCAGTCGCGTGATTGCCGCATCGAGGTCGCGGTGCTCGATGCGCAGTTCGGTCAGGCGGCGGGCGATGACGGCTGGATCCTCGTTGTGCATGCGGCACCCCGGCGACAGGCCGCCAGTGTAGCGCCGCGTCGCGGCGGATGAGCGGCGCGCGGCGGCGCCCCGTACAATAGCCGCTCACGTCGAGCCGCTCCCGACCATGTCCGTCGCTCCCGAATGCAAGCACGCCCGCGAGGCCGCCGCCAGGCCGGCCATGCGCCTGCGCCGCCAGGGCGGCCGTGCGATCGCCGACGACGCGACGATCGGAGACGCCGGCAGCGGTTCGTGCGCGCTGCCGGACGCGTCGCCGCGGGCGCGGGCGCCGCTGCGCTTCGGCCGGGCCGCGCCCCGACGCGGCCGGAAGCCGCCGGATTTTCCCGCGCACGCACGGCCCGACCGTCTGCGCGTTGCGCCAGCGGCCAAGGCCGCGGGCTGACTCTCCCCACCCTTTCCCCACGACCGGGCGTCGCACGCCCGGTCCCGATACGAGCGTGCCGATGTTCTTCCGCAACCTGACCCTGTTCCGCTTCTCCGCCAAGGTCGCCGCCGGCCTGGACGGCCTCGACGCCGCCCTCGACGGCCACCGCCTGCGCCCCTGCGGCCCGATCGAGCTGGCCACCCGCGGTTTCGTCTCGCCGCTGGGCCGGCGCGAGGAGCCGCTGACCCACAGCGTCGGCCGCTGCACCCTGATCAGCATAGGCGCCGAGGAGAAATTGCTGCCCGTTGCCGTCGTGAACGAAGAACTTGCGCGACGTATCCAGAAAATTGTCGAAGAAGAAGGGCGCCGTATCGGCGGCCGCGAGCGCAAGCGCCTCAAGCAGGAGGTGCTGGACGAGCTGCTGCCCCGCGCCTTCGTCCGCCCCTCGCAGCTAAGTGCCTATCTGGACAAGGAAAACGGATGGCTGGTGCTGGATACGGCCAGCCGCAAGGCGGCCGAGGCCGGGCTGACCGCGCTGCGCGAGGCGTTGGGCAGCTTCCCGGCGGTGCCGCTCGCCCCCGAGGAAACCCCGCGCGCCCTGATGACCGACTGGCTGGCGCATGGCAAGCTACCGGCGGGCCTCAGGCTGGGCGACGAATGCGAGCTGCGGGATCCCGCCACCGCGACCGGCGCCGTGGTGCGCTGCCGGCGGCAGGATCTTGAATCCGACGAGGTGCGGGAGCATCTCAAGGGCGGCAAGCAGGTCTTCCAGCTCGGCCTCGAATACGACGGACGCGTCAGCTTCGTGCTCGGCGAGGATCTCGTCCTGCGCAAGCTGCGTTTCCTCGACGGCGTGCTGGACGAGCTGGAAGCGGACGATCGCGACTCGGCGCAGGCGGAACTGGATGCACGCTTCGCGCTGATGACGCTGGAGTTCGATCGCCTGCTGGCGCAGTTGTCCGCATGGTTTGGTTTGCCTCGACCCGGCGACGACGCGTAGGCGCGGCGCGCGGGCCGCGGCGGAGACGCACGATGGCCCGCGCAGGCGACGAAATCCTCGAACTGTCCACGCCCACCGGCGGCACCATCAAGGTGGTGAAGGGCTCGCATCCGCGCGCGCGCCGGCTGCGCCTGACCGTGACTCCGGGCGGTGCGCGCCTGACCTATCCCGAAGGCACGCATCCGGCGCAGGTGTTCGCCTTCCTGCGCCGCCACGCCGACTGGCTGGAGCGCAAGCTCGACGAGCTGCACCTCAAGCACCGCGGCCCGCCGCCGCTGCGCGCCGGCGCGACCACGCTGATGCCGCTGCGCGGCGAGAGCGTGCAGTTGAGCTGGCACGACGGCCCGTATCCGCGCATCGAACACCGCGAGGACGAACTGCGCCTGATCCTGCCGCGCCCGCACAGCCGCGCGCTGCCGGCTGCGCGCAACCTGCTCGCCGCCTTCCTCGAAACGCAGATGCGCCGCGACCTGTCGCGCTGGCTGGCCGCCTACGTGCCCGAACTCGACGCCGCGCCCACCGCGCTGCGCATCAAGCGCCTGAAGAGCCTGTGGGGCAGCCTCGACGCGCGCGACCGCGTCACCCTCGATCTCGCGCTGGCGCTGGCGCCGCCGCCGGCGCTGCGCTACGTGCTGGTGCACGAGCTCTGCCACCTCAAGGTGCGCAGCCACTCGTCGCGCTTCTGGGGCTGGGTGGAGCGGCTGTATCCCGACTACCAGGCGCAGCGCGACTGGCTGCGCGGACACGGCGCGGCGCTGAAGGCCGAGCTGCAGCGGCTGACCGAGGGCGGCGTCGAGGCGTAACCGTCGAGGCACGCGCGTGTGCGCGGCGCGCCCGCATGAGCTTCCGATCCCGCGCGGCGCAAGGTGGGCTGAAGCCCGCCGTTGTCGTTTGGCGCGGTGCGGCCGTGGTGGGCTGAAGCCCACCCTACCCGCTACGTTTCCGCGCGTGCCGTAGCGTGCGCTCCGCGCTCGATGCGCACTACGGCGTTTGCGAGAAGGCCCCCGCGGGCAGCAGCAGGAAGCGCGTCAGCGCATCCGCGGTTTCGCGCGGCTGCTCCAGCATCGGCATGTGGCCGCAGCCCATCAGCAGCGTGGCGTCGATGCGCGGCGCGGCGGTCAGGCCGGCGCGCAGCGCGGTCATCGCCGAGACGTCGATCACGCGGTCGTGCGCGCACCACAGCACCAGCGCCGGCGCGGCAATCTTCGGCAGCGCCGGCAGCAGCGCGCGCGCCGCCTCCGGCGTGCGCAGCGAGGCCAGCACGCGTTGCAGGAAGCCGTGGTCGCCGGCGCCGTTGGCGGCGACGAACACGTCCTCGATGCGGCCGGGGATCGACGGCGGCTTGACGAACACCAGCGCCAGCAGGCGCTCGAAGCCGGCGCGGTCGCTGTAGGCGAACGGATCGTGCCCCGCCTGCACGGCGCGCGCGAAGTCGTTCTCCTTGAACGGCACGCCGGCGCTGTCGAGGAAGGCCACCGCGGCGAGTTCGCCCGGATGCGCCGCCGCGTACAAGCCGGCGATCGCGCCGCCCATCGAATGCCCGACCAGCGCGAAGCGCGGCAGGCGCAGCGCCTGCGCGAACGCTTCCAGCCGCGCGGCCTGCGCGGCGTAGCCGTAGTCGCCCTGCGGATCGCGCGAGGACTCGCCCCAGCCGGGCAGGTCGGGGACGATCACGCGGAAGTTGCGCGTGAGGAACTTCGCCGCCGGCAGCCAGTTTTCCTTGCTGCCGCTGAAGCCGTGCAGCAGCACCAGCGGCGGGCCGTTGCCGCCTTCGTAGTAGCTCCAGCGCGTGTCGCCGGCGACGACGCTTTTCTTCTCGACGTGCGCCACCGTCGCCTGCTGCATGTAGACCGCACGCAGCAGCAGTTGCGGCGCGACCAGGTACGCGCCGGCGAGCGTCAGCGCGACCAGGCCGAGCAGCACGCCCAGCACGGCCAGCCGGCGCAGCAGCATGCGACGCAGCGGCGCCGGCGACGCGCTCATCGCCTCACTCCTTCCCCGCGCCCGCACGCGCCCTGGCGAACACGCGCTCGACCGCGTCCTGCGTGATCGGGTGGTAGCCGGGCTTCGCCTTGGCGTACACCTGTACGGCGAAGGCGAGGCCTTCCGGCGTCTTCGCGAACGCCTTGTACAGCGGCAGCGTCAGGTAGATGCGGCCGATGCGCGTCATGTGCTCGGCGGCGGCCGGCCAGGCGACGCGATCGCCGCCGGCGATGGCGTGCACATACCAGCGCATGCCGATCTCGGCGTTGGGCGTGCCGGTGAGGTGCCAGGCGGCGTCCAGCGCCTTGAGCTTGTCCAGCGCCACCGCGTCCGGCAGGCCGTCGAGGAAGTACATCCACTCCTGCGTGTTCCAGCTTTTCGCGTCGAGCCTGTCCGCGGCCAGTGTGCCGGCGAGGAAATCCGCGCGCTCGGCGTCGATGCGGGCGAAGCGCGCGGAGGCCGGCAGCGGCGCGTCCTTCGGAATGCCGGGTTGGTACACCCACGCCTCGATCTCGTCCCAGCGCATCCTGCCGGGATGCTTGTCGACCAGGTTCGCCTTGAGATACGCGAGCATCTGCCCGGTGTCGATGCTGCGGAAGGCGAAGTGATCGAAGTAGCCGCGCAGGTAGGCGTCGAAAACGTCGCGGCCGTAGCGCTGCTCCAGCGTCTTCAGGAACCACGCGCCCTTGGTGTAGGCGACGTCGGACAGCGCGTCCTCGGCGCCGAGATCGCGCGGCTCCGGCGTCAGCCGCTGCATGTTCTCCGGCATCCCGCCGATCTCGCCCTGCAACTCGTGCGCGGCGAGCAGGAACTCCTCGTCCGCCTGCGCCTTGCCGTACACCGCCTCGACGATGCGGTTCTCGACGTAGCTGGTGAAGCCCTCGTTCAGCCAGATGTGCCGCCACGCCGCGCTGGTGACCAGGTTGCCCGACCACGAGTGCGCCAGCTCGTGCGCGACCAGCGCGGTCAGGCTCTTGTCGCCGACCAGCACGGTCGGCGTGGCGAAGGTCATGTTCGGGTTTTCCATGCCACCGAACGGGAACGAGGCCGGCAGCACCAGGATGTCGTAGCGACCCCAGCGATAGGGGCCGTAAAGCTTCTCCGTGGCTGCGATCATCGGCTCGGTGTCCTCGAACTCGCGCGCGGCCTTGTCGGCCACGGACGGTTCGGCGTATACCGCGCTGCGCGGCCCGGTCTCGCGCACGGCGATGTCGCCGACCGCGATCGCCAGCAGGTAGGACGGGATCGGATGCGGCTGGTCGAAGCGGAAGTCGCCGTCCAGCGGGTGCTTCGCGTCGTTCAGCGCGCTCATCACCACGCGCAGGTCCTTCGGCGCGGCGACGCGCGCCGTGTAGGTGAAGCGCACCGCCGGCGTGTCCTGCAGCGGCACCCACGAGCGCGCGTGGATCGCCTCCGATTGCGAGAACATGAAGGGGCGCCGCTTGTCGGTGGTCTGCGCCGGCGCCAGCCACTGCAGGCCCGAAGCCTGCGGCGCGGTGGCGTAGTAGATGCGCACCTTCGACGGATGCTTCGGCGCGGCGACGGTCAGCTTGCTGCCAAGTTCCTTGTCCGCCGGCGCCAGCGCGAACGACAGCGCGGCGCCCGCCTTGCCGTCCGCCTGCACGGCGACGATGCGGCGGATGGCGAGGTCGCGGCTGTCCAGCACCAGGTCGTGCGCGGCCTTGTCCTTCCAGTCCAGCGTCAGCGTGACGTTGCCGTTCAGCTCGCGGCGGTCGAAGTCCGTCCGCAGGTCCAGGTCGACGTGGGTGACCCGCACCCGCGCGGGCTCGGCGTAGGAATGCGGATCGGCGGACGCGCTTGCGGCCAGCGGCGCCAGCAGCAGCGCGGCGCAGGCCGCGAGGAAGAACGGTCGGTACATGTGGGACTCCGGCGTGGAACGCGCCGGAGTATGCCATCGCCGGCGCCGCGGCCGCGGGTGCCGGAGGACGTGTGCATGCCGGCCGGCCCCGCGCACGGGGCCGGCCGTAAGGTCAGTGCGCGCTGGCGCTGTCGTAGAACTTCGCCAGGTCGCCCTTCAGCTGCTTCAGCGCGTCCACGTTGAGGTAGATCATGTGGCCGGAGGGGTAGTAGCCGAAGCTGAGGTTCTGGCGCAGCGAGGGATCGAGCTGCATGTGGCCGAGGTCGTACTCGGTGGCGAAGAACGGCGTGGCGAGGTCGAAGTAGCCGTTCGCCGAGAACACCTTGAGATGCGGGTTCTCGCGCATCGCGCGGGCGAGGTCGCCGGCGGTGTAGGCCATCAGCAGCGGACGCTGCTGGCCGGGCAGCTTGTGGTGCCAGTCCCAGGCGCGAATGATCTTGTAGTAGGTCGGGCGGTAGTCGAGGTCGCTGGCGTAGCCGAGGTCGCGCGCCAGGTAGTCGTGGAAGGCGGCGACGAAAGCGCCGGCGATGCCGGTGTCGGAGGCGTCGTAGTCGGGGTGCTCGCCGGCGGCGTCGAGGTCGATGCCCTCGAAGCGCGCGTCGTAGCGGCCGAGCGTGCGACGCTGGTCGCGCAGCAGCTCCTTGCGGAAGCGCGCGGGGTCCACGCGCAAATCGGCTTCTTCCAGATACTGCACCGACAGGCCGGTGTAGCGGCTCAACTTCTGCGCGACCGCGTCCTCCTCCGCCTTCGGCAGGTCCTGGCCGCGCGCCAGCGCAGCGGCGTACTCGCCACGCGCGAACGTGCGCACGTCGTCGAGGAACGGGCCGAGCTCGGCCGGCTTGTTCGCCAGCTTGTCGTGGTACCAGGCGATCGCCGCATAGCTCGGCAGATAGCCGATGAAGACCTGATCGAGACCCGGGAAGCGCGAGCCGTAGTTGAGGATCGAGGACACCAGCACGACGCCGTTGATCGCCATGCCGCGCTGCTGCAGCGTGTTGACCAGGCCGGCCGAGCGCGTGGTGCCGTAGGACTCGCCGAACAGGAACTTCGGCGAGTTCCAGCGCTTGTTCATGTCGACGTAGCGGATGATCGCCTTGGCGAAGGCGTCGAGATCCTGGTCGACGCCCCAGAAATCGTTGTCTTCGGCCTTGCCGACCGGCCGCGAGAAGCCGGTGCCGACCGCGTCGATGAACACGAGGTCGGTCTTGTCGAGCAGGCTGTAGCGGTTCGGCACCAGCGCGTACGGCGCCGGCGCGGTGGCATCCGGGCTGGCGGTGGTGATGCGCATCGGCCCGACCGAGCCCATGTGCAGCCACACGCTGGAGGAGCCGGGGCCGCCGTTGTAGAGGAAGGTCACCGGGCGCTTGCCCGCGTCCTTGCCGCCGTCGGCGGTGTAGGCCACGTAGAACACGCTGGCGATCGGCTTGGCGTCGTCGTCGCGGATCAGCAGCGTGCCGGCGGTGGCGGTATAGGCGATGCGCTTGCCGTCGACCTCGACGCTGTGCTGGGTGCGCACCGCGTGTTCTTCGGGGATCGGCTTCGCTTCGCTCTTTTCGGCGGCGGGCTTGTCCGCGCCGGCCGGCTTGTCGGCGGCGTGGGCCGGCGGGCCGAAGGCGATCAGGGTGGCCAGCAGCAGGGTGGCGAGGACGTGATTCCGCATCGGGCGACTCCGGTCGGGAAGGGAGGGCTGGGCGCGCGGTCTTCGAGTATGCGCACACGTTTCCACTTGTGCGCATGACGAAAGGCATGCCTGCCGGCGGCGGCACAAAAATGACGGCCCGCGGCGGTCGGCCGCGGGCCCGGCATTCCTTCGGCGGCGTGCCGGTCAGCGCGCCGCGTCGTCGTAGAACTTCGCCAGGTCGCCCTTCAGCCGTTTCAGCGAGTCGAGGTCGAAGTAGATCATGTGGCCCGACGGATAGAAGCCGAACACCAGGTTCTTGCGCAGCGCGGCGTCGAGCTGCATGTGGCCGAGGTCGTACTCGGTGGCGTAGAACGGCGTCGCCAGGTCGTAGTAGCCGTTGGCGGAGAACACCTTGAGGTGCGGGTTTTCGCGCATCGCCGCGGCGAGGTCGCCGGCGACGTAGGTCGCGGTCGGGAAGAAGCCGCCGCCGTTCGGCAGCTTGTGCTTCCACTCCCAGTGACGGCCGACGTTCGGATAGTTGGTCGGCAGGTAGCGCTCGTCGCTGGCGTACTTCAGCTCGCGCGCGGCGTAGTCGTTGAAGGCGGCGACGAAGGCGTTGGCGACCGCGGCGTCGGTGGCGTCGTAGTCCGGCGTCTCGCCGGCGGCATCGAAGTCGATGCCCTCGAAACGGCCGTCCAGACGGCCGACCGTGCGGCGCTCGCCGCGCATCAGCTCCTTGCGGAAGCGGCTGGGGCTGACGCGCAGGTTGGCCTCCTCGAGGTACTGCACCGACAGGCCGGTGTAGCGGCTGAGCTGCTGCGCCACCGCATCCTCCTCCGACTTCGGCAGGGCATCGCCCTTGGCCAGCGCCTGCGCGTAGGCGCCACTGGCGAAGCCACGCACCTCGGCGAGGAAGGCGTCGAGGTCGGCCGGCTTGTTCGGCACCTTGTCGTGGTACCAGGCGATCGCCGCCAGCGTCGGCAGGTTGACCACGTAGCCGTGGTCGATGCCGGGCGAGAACACGGCGAAGTCGAGGATCGAGGAGACCAGGATCACGCCGTTGAAGGCCATGCCCTGTTCCTGCAGCAGGTTGACCAGCACCGCCGAGCGCGTGGTGCCGTAGGACTCGCCGAGCAGGAACTTAGGCGAGTTCCAGCGCGCGTTCTTGCTGACGTAGCGCTGGATGAAGCGGGCGAACGCCGCGGCGTCCTGGTCGACGCCCCAGAAGTCCTTGCCCTCGGCCTTGCCGGCCAGCCGCGACCAGCCGGTGCCGACCGCGTCGACGAACACCAGGTCGGTCTTGTCGAGCAGGCTGTAGCTGTTCGGCACCAGCGCGTACGGCGCCGGCGCGATCGGCTGGTCGCCGGCGTTCTGCACGCCCATGGGCCCGAATGAGCCCATGTGCAGCCACATCGAGGTGGAGCCCGGGCCGCCGTTGTAGACGAAGGTCAGCGGCCGCCTGCGCGCGTCCTTGGCGCCGTCGGCGGTGTAGGCCACGTAGAACACGCTGGCCTCGGGTTCGTCCTTGTCGTTGCGCAGCACCAGCGTGCCGGCGGTGGCGGTGTAGGCGACGCGCCTGCCGGCGATCTCGACGCTGTGGTGCGTCACCGAGGCCTTCTCCTGCGGCGCCGGTCGGGCGGTTTCCGTCTTGGCTTCGGCCTTGGCGGCATCCTTGGCCGGTTCGTCGGCGAGAGCGGGAAGGCTGAGCGCGAGCAGCGCGGCCAGCGCGAGTGCGGCGGGAAGGGAGCGGCGCATGCGGATGGATCCTCGGCAACGGCGCGCGGAACCCCGTGCCCGCGCGCAAACGCCGGCCAGTATGCCCGGCGCTGCGCCGGGCCAAACGTGACAAAAGGACTACGACGCTCGCAGCGTCAGACGCGATAGCCGCGATGGATGGCGACGATGCCGGCGCTGAGGTTGCGCACCTCGACGCGGGCGAAGCCGGCGCGTTCCATCATCGTCTTGAGCGTGGCCTGGTCGGGGTGCTTGCGGATGGATTCGGCGAGGTAGCGGTAGCTGTCCTCGTCGCGCGCGAACAGGCGGCCGAGGCGCGGCAGCACCTGGAAGGAGTGGAAGTCGTACAGCGGCTGCAGCCAGTCCTGCTGCACCCGCGAGAACTCCAGGATCAGCGCGCGCCCGCCGACCTTCAGCACGCGGTGCATCTCCGCCAGCGCCCGGTCCTTGTCGGTGACGTTGCGCAGGCCGAAGGCGATGGTGACGGCGTCGAAGCTGCCATCGGGAAACGGCAACGCCTCGGCGTTCAACTGCGCAAAGCGCAGGCCTTCCACCAGGCCGCGATCGGTCAGGCGGTCGCGGCCGACGCCGAGCATCGCCGCGTTGATGTCGCCGACCACCACCTCGCCCTGCGCGCCGACCCGCGGCTTCAGCAGCGCGGCGATGTCGCCGGTGCCGCCGGCGAGGTCGAGCACGCGGTCGCCGGGGCGCACGCCGCTGATCGCGGCGAAGTGGCGCTTCCACAGCCGGTGCACGCCGAACGACATCAGGTCGTTCATCAGGTCGTACTTCGCCGCGACCGAGGTGAAGACGCGGCCGACCAGCCTCTGCTTCTCGGCGACCGGCACCTCGCGGTAGCCGAAGTGGGTGGTGGGCTGCTGTTCGCTCATGCGGCGCATCTTACACGTTGTGCCCGGCCGCCCGGCTCAGGCCGCGTGCGCGGCGTTCCACATGGCGCGCGTGATCGGGCGGTTGGTGTGCGGCGACTGCAGCACCACCAGCGTGGTCGTGCCGATGCTGGGATGGATCTTCAGCAGGCGGTCGAGCACGACCTCCAGGTGCGCGACCGACATCGCCACCACGTGCAGCAGCGCGGAATCCTCGCCGGCGAGGCGACGGCAGTCCAGCACTTCGGGAATGCCCGCCACCAGCGTGCCGATGCGCGCGCAGACGCCGCCGTCGCAGCGCACCCGGATCATCGCGTCGATGGCGTAACCGAGCGGCTTCGGATCGACCACCGCGCGGTAGCCGGCGATCACGCCCGCCTCTTCCAGCCGCTTCACGCGCTCGGCCACGGCCGGCGCCGACAGCCGCACCTTGCGGCCGAGTTCGGCGTAGCCGAGGCGCGCGTCCTGCTGCAGCGCCTCCAGGATCTGCCAGTCCTTGGCGTCCAGTTCGACTTTCGATTGCAAGGCCATGTCGGCGATTCCCGGTATATTCGACGGCGGAATGCGCCAACTATACGCAGATTCTGCATTCATGGTCCGGCCGCGCGCGACTACGATGCGCGCCTCCCCGCCGGAATCCGCCTCCCCATGGACAGCTCCGAGCGCCTCGACGGGCGCGCCCTCGCCTGTATCGGCATCGCCCTGCTCACCTGGTCGTCGGCGTATGCCGCAATCGCCTACGCGCTGGCCTCGTTCAGCCCGGGCGAGGTGGCGTTCGCGCGCCTGGCGATCGGCGCACTGTGCTTCGCCGCGCTGCTCGCGATCAAGCGCGTGCCGCTGCCGGCGTGGCGCGACTGGCCGCAGCTGGTGGCGCTGGGCGTGATCGGCCTGACCGTGTATCACCTGTGCCTCAACTACGCGGAGACGCGCATCGCCAGCGGCACGGCGGCGATCCTGATCGCGCTGATTCCGGCGGCGACCACCGCGCTGTCGGCGCTGTGGCTGCGCGAGCGCCTGTCCGCGCGCGCGCTGGCCGGTCTCGTCGTGGCGCTGGCCGGCGTGGTCGTGGTCGTGCTGGCCGGCGGCAAGGAAGTGAAGTTCGAGCCGATGGCGGCGCTGGTGCTGGTCTGCGTGCTGGTCACGGCGGTCTACTTCGTCTGGCAGAAGCCGCTGTTCGCGCGCAGCGGCACCCTTGCCGTCACCGCCGCCACCTTCATCGCCGGCGCGCTCGGCGCGCTGCCGTTCGGCCTGCACTTGCCGCGCGCACTGGCGGTGGCGCCGGCTTCGCACGTTGCCGCGTTGCTGTGGCTGGGCATCGCGCCGACCTTCGTCGGCTACCTCACCTGGAACGTCGCGCTGCGGCGCGCGCCCGCCTCGCAGGTGGCGAGCTTCCTCTACCTGTCGCCGCCGATCGCGCTGCTGATCGGCTGGCTGTGGCTGGGCGAACGCCCGACCGCGCTGGTCCTGGTTGGCGGCGCGATCACCGTGGCCGGCGTGGCGCTGGCAAATGCGCGGCGGCGCACGCCGGCCGCGCGGACGCCGATGCGGGCCGAAGCGCTGGAGCGGAGCTGAACGCATGGACCGCATCGATCTGCAGCGGACGGCCGTGGCGCTGCCGCAGGCCTGGCAATCGCGCGTGCTGGCGCGCATCGGCTCCGCCAACGTCAAGGTGCTGCGCATGGACGGCAGCGCCTATCCGGCGGAGACGCACGCCTACGCCGAAGGCCTGCTGGTGCTGGACGGCGAACTGCGCCTGGAGGTCGAGGGCGCGCCCGTCACGGTACGCGCCGGCGAGCTCTACACCGTGCCGGCCGGCGTGCCGCACGCGGTCGCGCCCGGCAGCACGGGCGTGCTGGTGATACTCGACTGTTGAGGTCGTTCAGCCGCCGCCGTCCTTGGCGGGGAAGGTCTGCACGCCCTGCCCGGCCGGCGTCGCGTCCGGCGTCCGCGTCGGCGCGGCCGCCCCCGGCTGCGGCGAGGCCGCGCCGCAGGCGTAGGCCTCCCAGCTCTGCTCGCCGTTGCTGGGCTCGCCCAGCGGCCGGATCGTGTCGGCGCCCATCTTGGCGGCCTCGTTGCGCGCCATCACCTCGAGTTCGTCGCGCACCTTGACGTCCTTGCGGTCGACCGGGCCGAGCCGGCTCAGCACCGAGACGGTGACTTTGCCGAGGTCGCGGCACTGGCCGACGTTGCCGTTCCAGGCGGTGCGCACGCGCTGCCCGGCGGGATCGAGCTTGATGCCCCAGGTGCAGGCGCCGAGCAGGGCGGCGGCGGTGGTGACGGCGAGTAGGTGCAGCGACGGTTTCATCGGGTTCTCCAGGAAGAAAGGCCGGGTGACGGACCACCCGGCCATGCTAAACGTTTCCGGCTGAATCGACGCGCGTGCGGTTCCTCGCCGCCTCCCCCGGCGCGCGGAGGCGGCGGCGTTTAGCGCAGCACCTTGCCGGACGCGTCGATCACGTGCACCTCGCCGAGCTTCAGCGCGCGGATCGGCTGCTCGATCTTCGACAGGTCGCCGACGATCACCCAGGTCAGCGCGCCCGGCTTGACGACCTCCCTGGCCGCCGCCTCGATTGCGCTGTCGGCCTGCGCCTCGATGCGGTCCTTCAGCGTCTGCACGTAGTCGTCCGGGCGGTCGTACAGCTCGATGGCGGTCAGCGCGCTCAGCACCGCGCCGCCGGTCTCGTACTCGCCGGGCAGCGCGCGCACGTCGTTGAACTTGACCTTCGAGATCTCCTCGTCGGTCAGCGGCTTCGCGCCGATCACCGCCTGCGCTTCCTTGAGGATCTCGGCCGCCGAGTCGGCGGTGCGGTCGGTCTGCACCGGCGCGTACATCATGAACGGCCGCTGCCCGATCGCGTTCGGCAGGAAGCTGCCGGCGCCGTAGGCCCAGTGCTTGTCCTCGCGCAGGTTCATGTTCAGGCGCGAGGTGAAGGTGCCGCCGAACGCGCCGTTCATGGTCTGGATCTCGAGGTAGTTCGGCGCCTTGGTCGAGGGCGCGACCACGCCGGCCAGGATCAGCGATTGCTGCGAACCCGGGCGATCCATCAGGTACACGCGCGGCGCGGCTGGCGCGTCCACGTGGGCGAGCCGCTTCTTCGGCACCGCCGTGCGCGCCGTCGGCCAGTCGCCGAACGCGGCGTCGAGCCGCGGGACGATCTCCGCCAGCGTGGTGTCGCCGACCACCAGCAGCTTCATGTTGTCCGGGCGGACGAAGTCGCGCACGTACGCGCGCATGTCGTCCGCGGTCAGCGACTTGATCGAATCCTCGGTGCCGGTGCCGGTGAACGGGATCGCGTAGGGGTGGCCCTTGCCGTACAGCAGCGGCGGCAGGGTGCGCAGTGCGAGCCCGGTCGGCTGGGACTTCTCCTGCGCGATCGTCGCCAGCCACTGCCCGCGGATGCGCGCGATGTCGGCGTCGCGGAAGGCCGGGTTGCGCACGATGTCGGCGTACAGCGCCAGCGATGGGCCGAGTTCCGACTTCAGCGCGTTGAGGCTGACGGTGGAGGAGTCGAGGCCGGAGCCGGCGTTGATGATCGCGCCGAGGCGCTCCTCGCGCTTGGCGATCTCCACCGAATCGAGGGCCTTGGTGCCCTCGTCCAGCATCGCCATGGTGAACGAGGCGGTGCCGAGCTTGCGGCCCTGGTCGGCGGCGTAGCCGGCGTCGAACAGCGCCTGCACGTGCACCACCGGCACGGCGTGGCGCTCGGCCAGCACCACCTCGACGCCGTTCTTCAGCTTGCCGCGCTGCAGCGCCGGGAAGGTGAGGTCGGGGAACTGGCGCACCTGCGGCACGCCGCCGCTGCGGTCGACCCCGCTCTTGCCGGCCTGGTAGCCGTCCACCTTCGACAGCTTCGGCTCGGGCTTGCCGGCCGCGGCGGGCAGGCCGCCCTCGCTGGCCATGTCCTTCGCCTCGACCTTGCCGGGCGAGACGGTCAGCGTGTAGTCGCCGCGCGCGATCCATTTCCGCGCCGCGGCGCGCACCGTGTCGGACGTGGCCGCCATGGTGCGCTCGTAGTCCTTCTTCCAGGCGTCCGGATCGCCGAGATAGACCTGGCCCTCGGCCAGCGTCACCGCCTTGCCGCTGAAGCCGCCGACCTTTTCCAGGCTGCGCACCACCGAGGCGTGCGCGGAGGCCTTGGCGCGCGCCAGCTCGTCGGCGGTCGGGCCGTGCTCGAGGAACTTCTGCCACTCCTCGGCGATGGCCGCCTCGACCTTCTGCGGATCGACGCCCTTCTTCACGTCGGCCTGCAGCATGAACATGCTGGCCAGTTCGAAGTGCATCGGCGACACCGAGACGTCGTCGGCGAGCTTGTCCTTGTAGACCAGGCGCTGGTAGAGCCGCGAGGTCTTGCCGCCGCCGAGCACGGCCGCGGCGAGGTCGAGCTGCGAGAGGTCGTCGCTGCCGAGCGCCGGCACGTTCCACTCGCGGTAGATGCGCACCTGGGCGACGTTGTCGCTCATCGCGCCGCGCGTGGACTGCGTGCGCGCCGCGACCCAGCCTTGCGGGCGCGGCACCGCCGGGCCGGGGCCGATGTCGCCGAAATACTCCTGCAGTTTCTCCTTCGCGGTGGCGACGTCGATGTCGCCGGCCAGCACCACGGTGGTGTTGGCCGCGCCGTAGTAGTCCTTGAACCACTGCTTGACGTCGTCGAGCGACGCGGCGTTCAGGTCCGCCATCGAGCCGATGGTGTCGTGGTGATAGGGGTGGTTGGCCGGGAACGCGTTGGCCTGGATGTCCTCGAACACGCGCCCGTAGGGCTGGTTCTCGTCCTGGCGCTTCTCGTTCTGCACCACGCCGCGCTGCTCGTCCAGCTCCTTCTGGCCGATCGCGCCGAGTAGGTGGCCCATGCGGTCGGACTCCATCCACAGCGCCATGTCCAGCGCGGTGGTCGGCACCGTCTCGAAGTAGTTGGTGCGGTCGAGCCAGGTGGTGCCGTTCATGTCGGTGGCGCCGACCAGCTCGAACGGACGGAAAAACTCGTCCTTGTGATGCTCCGAGCCCTGGAACATCAGGTGTTCGAACAGGTGCGCGAAGCCGGTCTTGGCGGCCGGCTCGTAGGCCGAGCCGACGTGGTACCACACGCTGACCGCGACGATCGGCGCCATGTGGTCCTCGTGCACGATAGCGGTGAGCCCGTTCGGCAACTGGAAGCGGGTGTAGTGGATGTCCGGCACGACGCTACC
>NZ_JBDKSX010000116.1:0-8240 GCF_039680435.1 Mizugakiibacter sp.
CGCGCGCCGCGCTGCGCGGCGGCGACGCCGAGCGCGCGCTGGCGCTGGCGCGCGGCGCCGACGTCGGCGCGCTGACCGCGTCGCAGCGCCGCCAGCGCCTGCAACTGATCGGCCTCGCCCACGACCGCGCCGGGCGCGCGGCGGAGGCGGTGCTGGCGTTCCGCGAGGCGCAGGCGGACGCGGCGGCGCCGCTGCCCGCCCTGATCGCGCGCGCCGAACTGGAACCCGCGCTGGCGCCGCTGCTCGCGCTGCCGCCGCTGTCGACGCCGCGCGAGGCCGCGCCGGTGCTGCTGGTCGGCCTGCCCGGCTCCGGCGTCGAGCGCGTCGCCGCGCTGCTCGCCGACCAGCCGGGCGTGCGCCTGCGCCGCGACCGTTTCGAGCGCCATCCCGACTTCTTCGCCGAAGCCGGCGAGGCGCGCCTGCTGGTACCGCTCTCCGAAGGCGAGCTGGCGGTGCTGGCGCGCCGCTACGCGCGCGCGCTGGCGCGCCGCCCGGGTACCGGCGTGCTGGTCGACTGGCTGCCGCACCTCGACGCGCGCCTGCTGCCGGCGATCAAGCGCGCGCTGCCCGGCACGCGCCTGCTGGTGGTCGAGCGCGCCGCCGAGGACGCGCTGCTGAACTGGCTGGCGTTCGGTTGGTCGGCCGGCTACGCGGCCGCGGACGCGGAGGCCAGCGCGGCCTGGCTGAAGCGCGCCGGCGAACAGATCGCGCTGGCCGCCGCCGTGCTGCCGACGCTGCGCGTGGACGCCGATGCGCTGCTGGCCGCGCCGGCCGAGGCGGGTGCCGCGCTGGTGGACTTCCTCGGCCTCGACGCGCTGGTGCCGGGGGCGCAGTTCGCGCAGAGCGCGCGCAGCACGCTGGGCGGGCTGCCGACCGCGTTCCCGTCCGGCCACGCCGCGCGCTACCGCGAGGTGCTGGCGCCGGCCTTCGCCGCGCTGCGCTGAGCGGTCGCGGCGGCCTGCGCCGCGCATCGCCGCGGTGTAGGCTTCGGCTTCCCGCCGCGCGGAGAGCCTCGCCATGCGCCGCCTGCCGACGTTCGTGCCGTGCCTGCTGCTGGCCGCGCTGGCGCTGCCGGCGCGCGCCGCCGTGGTGCCGGAGGCGCTGCGCGTGCCGCCCGGTTTCCGCGTCGAGGTGTTCAGCGCCGACGTGCCGAGCGCGCGCGAGATCGCGCTGGGCGCGCGCGGCACCGTGTTCGTCGGCTCGATGGCCGCGGGCAAGGTGTACGCGCTGACCGACGCCGACGGCGACGGCCGCGCCGAGCGCGTGCGCGTGGTCGCCAGCGGCCTGCAGATGCCGGTCGGCGTCGCCTTCCGCGACGGCGACCTCTACGTGTCCGCGGTCAGCCGCATCCTGCGCCTGCGCGCGATCGGGGACCACCTGGACGACCCGCCGGCGCCCGAGGTCGTCACCGACAAGCTGCCGCGCGAGACCCACCACGGCTGGCGCTATCTCGCGTTCGGCCCGGACGGCAAGCTGTACGTGCCGATCGGCGCGCCGTGCAACGTCTGCGACCGCGCCGGCTACGCCAAGCTGACGCGCATGGACGCCGACGGCACGCACTGGCAGGACGTCGCCTACGGCATCCGCAACACGGTCGGCTTCACCTGGCAGCCGGGCAGCGGCACGCTGTGGTTCACCGACAACGGCCGCGACTGGATGGGCGACGACATGCCGTCGGACGAGCTGAACCGCCTCGACCGCGTCGGCGAGCACTTCGGCTTCCCATACTGCCACCAGGGCGACACCCTCGACCCCGAGTTCGGCCGCGGCAAGTCGTGCAAGGACTACGCGCCGCCGGCGCACCGACTGGGCGCGCACGTCGCCGCGCTGGGCCTGGCGTTCTACGACGGCACGCAGTTCCCGGCGCGCTGGCGCGGCGCGCTGTTCATCGCCGAGCACGGCTCGTGGAACCGCTCGGTCAAGTCCGGCTACCGCGTGGTCGCCGTGCATGTCGACGCGCGCGGCCGCGTGCGCGGCGAGGAAACCTTCCTCGACGGCTTCCTGCAGGGCGACAGCGCGCGCGGCCGGCCGGTCGACGTCAAGGTGGCGCCGGACGGCGCACTGCTGGTGTCCGACGACCTGGCCGGCGCGGTCTATCGCATCACCTACGGCGCTGCGCCGACGTCGCGGCGCTGACGCATCCACCCGATCTTCGCAAGGAGCAACGACCATGAAGCTGAGCAGCCGCAGTTTCGCCGACGGCCAGCGCATCCCCGCCGAGTTCGCCTTCGGCAAGCCGGGGCCGGACAGCCCGTGCATCCTCTCCGACAACCGCAACCCGCAGCTCGCTTGGTCCGGCGCGCCCGACGGCACGCGCTCGTTCGTGCTGATGTGCATCGACACCGACGTGCCGACGCGCGGCGACGACGTCAACCAGGCCGGGCGCACGGTGCCCCACGACCTGCCGCGCACCGACTTCGTGCACTGGCTGATGATCGACATCCCGCGCGAATGCGGCGAGCTGGCCGCCGGCAGTTGCAGCGACGGCATCGTCGCGCGCGGCAAGCGCGATCCGTCCGGCCCGCCCGGCAGCCGCCAGGGCGTCAACGACTACACCGGCTGGTTCGCCGGCGACGCCGAGATGGCCGGCGACTATCTCGGCTACGACGGTCCCTGCCCGCCGTGGAACGACGAGCGCCTGCACCACTACCGCTTCCGCCTGTACGCGCTGGACGTGCCGAGCCTGCAGCTGCACGGCCGCTTCGGCCTCGCCGAGGCGCAGCGCGCGATGCAGGGCCACGTGCTGGCCGAGGCCGAGCTGACCGGCATCTACAGCCTCAACCCGAAGGCGCGCGGCTGAGTGCAGCCGGCGCCCCCAGCGCAGGGCGCGGCAAGCGAAGCGCATCGAATCCGCGCGGGCCGCCGACCGCATGCGGTTCGCACCGCCCACCGCCTCCTGCGCACTTCGGCCGCGGTTTCGCCAGCGGATCGGAGCCGGAGCGCCTCCCACCAGCGCCATCCGTTTGCGCCAACGCAAGGTTCGGCGCCGGCGCGGCCCTAGGCTGGAGAACGTGCGGGCGCCGCCGCGCCGCGCACGACGATCGCGCGCGCCGTCCGGCCGCGCGCCAGACGGAGAGCACACATGACCAATTCGACCGAACCCGTCCGCCCTGGCCTGGACGAGCGCATCGACCAGCGCGCGGAGCGCGTCAAACACGCCACCTCGGCCGCGGTCGAGCGGACCAAGGAAGCGATCGAACGCGCCGCCGAGGCCTTCGAGGAGAAGGCCCACGCCGGCACCGACGCCACCGCGCGCGTCAGCAAACGCGTGGCGGCGCAGGCCGGCGCCGCGCGCGAGCGCGGCAGCGAGGCGCTGGACGAGGCGGTGGCAAAAGCGCAGGGCGCGCTCGATCACGTGCGCGGCTACGTGCGCGAGAAGCCGATGCAGTCGCTGGCGATCGCGGTCGCCGGCGGCTGGCTGGTCGGCCAACTGCTGCGTCGCCGCGCGAAGCCGTGAACGCGACCGCCGCGGATGCGTCCGCGGCGCCGGACGCGGACGCATCGCCGCCCGCACCCGCTGCCGCGGCGTGGGAACAGGCGCTCGACGCGGCGCGCACGCTGCTGGACGCGGCGCGCGGCTTCGCCGGCGCGCTGGCGGCGCTGGTCGCCAGCGAGCTGCGCCTCGCGCGCGCGACGCTGCCGCTGTTCATCGCCGGCTGCGTGCTGCTGCTGGTGTTGGCGCTGTCGGCGTGGGTCTCGCTGGTGGCGCTGCTCGGCTACGCGTTCTATGCGCTGACCGCCTCGCTCGGCGCCGCGCTGCTGCTGCTGACGGCGAGCCACGCGCTGCTGCTGGCGCTGTGCATCGGCCTGCTGCGGCGCGGGCTGCGCCTGCTGACCCTGCCCGGCACGCGCGCCGAGCTGGGTGCGCTGCTGCGCGCGCCGCCGCGGCGCGCCGACAGGGGCGCATCATGAGCCCGCGCGGCTGGCTGCGGCGCCGTCGCGAGCGCGTCGGCCTGCGCCGCGCGCTGCGCGAACGGCGCGCGGCGCAGGCGCGGCTGGCCGTCGAGCGCGGCCGCATCGACGACGTGCTCGCGCGCGGCGCCGCGCTGTATCGCCGCCATCCGCTGCCGGCGCTGGCCGCGGCCGGCGCGCTGGGGGTGGCGCTGGGCCGCTACGGACACGGCGCGGCGCTCGCCGCGCGCGGCTTGCGCAGCGCCGTCGCCCTCGCCTACGGCGTCGCCCGCGCCTGGTTGTGAGAGACGCAGTCGAGCGCCGACGCCATGGCGGTGGTAGTGTCGGCGGCCGCGACCACGCCGACTCGTCCGACCCGCATGACCCAGAGCCCCGCCTCCGCCGCGTCCCTCGCCGACACGCTCGCCCTCGCCCGCCGCGCCCGCGAGCAGGGGCGTCCGCAGGAAGCCGCCGCCGCCTACGCGCGCATCGCCGACGCCGATCCCGCACACGTCGAAGCGCTGAGTTTCCTCGGCATGCGCGCACTGGCCGAGAATCGTGCCGAGCAGGCCGTGGCCCTGTACGAGCGCGTGCACGCGCTGCTGCCGGACGACGCGTCCGCGCTGCTGCAACTGGGCACCGCGCTGGCCGCTGCGGACCGGCTCGAGGAGGCGCAGCGTGTGCTGCAGGATGCAATCGCGCGGACGCCGGAACTGTTCGTCGCACGCCTGCGGCTCGGCCAGGTGCTGGAGCGCCGCGGCGACGCGCACGGCGCGCTGGTGCAGTACTACCGCGCCATCATCGACGCGCAGAACCAGGGCCGCTGGCTGAACGACGCGACGACGCACCCGAACGCACGCGCGGCAGTCCAGCGCGCGATGACTTTCGTCGACGTCGAGCGACTGCGCCTGTTCGACGACGTCATCGCGCCGATCCGCGAGCGCTACGGACGCGACGAGCTCGGTCGCGTCGAACGCTGCCTCAGCGTCTATCTGCACCTCGAACCGCCCGAGTACGCCGATCCGCGCCAGCAGCCGAAATTCCTGTACTTCCCCGGCCTGCCCACTCACCCTTTCTTCCCGACGGAGCTGTTCCCGTGGGTGGAGGCCTTCGAGGCCGAGACCGCGGCCATCCGCACCGAGATGCTGGCCGCGCTCGCCACCGACAGCGGCTTCGAACCGTTCCTGGGCCATCACAAGCCCGAGGACCTGCGCGGCCTCCTGCACAACGAGCGCGGCGCGCCGGCGTGGAACGCGTTCTTCTTCTACCGCCACGGCCAGCCGTTCGAGGAAAACCGGCAACGCTGTCCGCACACCGCCGCCGTGCTCGACAGCCTGCCGCTGGCGCGCATCCGCGACCACGCGCCGGAAATCTGCTTCTCGGTGCTGACCGCCGGCTCGCACATCCTGCCGCACCGCGGCGTGACCAACACGCGCGCGGTGGTGCACCTGCCGCTGGTGGTGCCGGGTTCGAACCAGTGCGCGCTGGTCGCCGGCGGCGAACCGCACTACTGGCAGGAAGGTCGCGCGATGGCGTTCGACGACACCTTCGAGCACGAGGCTTGGAACCGCGGCGACTCGACGCGCGTGATCGTGCTGATGGACGCCTGGAACCCGTATCTGACCGAGGCCGAGCGCACCGCGCTGACCGAACTGATCGCGGCAATTGGCGACTTCAACCGCGAAACCGAGCAGCCCCCGCTGACCGAGTAGGCCGTCGTCCGCTCACGCCCCGGCCGGCAACCCCAGCAGCAGCGCCGCGCCCAGCGCGATGCGGTACCACGCGAACGCGGTGAAGCGGTGGCTGCGGATGTAGCCGAGCAGCCACTTCACGGCGACGAACGCGGTCAGCGTCGACACGACGAACGCCACGCCCAGCGCGGCCCAGTCCTCGTGCGCGGCGCCGGCCTTGCAGGTCTTCAGCAACTCGTAGCCGCTGGCCGCGTACATGGTCGGGATGCCGACCAGGAAGGCGAATTCGGTGGCCGCCGCGCGGTCGCGCGTGCCGGCCAGCATCGCGATGAAGATCGTCGCCGCCGAGCGCGAGGTGCCGGGAAACACCGCCGCCACCACCTGCGCCAGGCCGACCAGCACGGCGACCGTCCAGGTGATGCGCGTGCTTTCCGGCCGCCGTTCCGCCAGCCGTTCGGCGGCGAACATCCACACGCCGCCGATCACCAGCGCCCAGGCGATCGGCGTCACCGTCTCCGGCAGCTTGTAGCCGAGTCGCGTCACGGCGAAGCCGAGCCCCGCGGTGATCAGGAACGCGACGACCAGCTTGGCCGCGTAGTCGCGGTTCTCCGCGCGGCCGAACCCGATCAGCAGGCCCCACAGCCGCCGCCAGTAGATCAGCGTCACCGCCAGGATCGCGCCGGCCTGGATCACCACGTTGAACATGTCCGAGCGCGCGCCCAGCCAGTGCTCCGCGATCAGCAGATGCCCCGTGCTGGAAATCGGCAGGAACTCGGTGATGCCCTCGATGATGCCCAGCAGGATGGCGGTGATCAGGTCGTTCATGCGTGCGCGGCTCCGGTCAAAACGCGCCAAGTGTACGGGTAACGGCTGGCGCGGGGCTGGCTTGGGTGAACGGCGGGCATGCCGGGAATAAGGAATGCGCGCCGTCTTCGCGTTGCGAAGCGACCTCGAGCCGTGGATCCGGCGAAGCTCCGCCGCCGCTCGGGTTACGCGGCGGTGTCAGGTTGCGGGATCAGGCCGTGCATCGGGATGGAAGTGGTTGATTGGCGGCGTAACCCAACACCGGCGCAGCGAGAGGTGGCAGGTTTAGGCTGCGGGTTTACACTCCGCATCACCATCGAATTGTAGTTAGCCGCAAGGGGGAAGATATGGCACTTGTTTCGTGTCCAGAGTGTAAAGCGTCTGTATCAGATCAAGCATCGAACTGCCCACACTGCGGGTTCCCGATCAGGGAGGTCACCGTTACGGAAAACTTGCAGGGCTCGCCCAGCGTTTCATCCGGTAGTGCTCGCAAGGGTGGAGGGCACGTGTGGGCCTGGGTCCTAGGCATCATTGTCGCTATCCCCATCGTTCTCATCGGGGGTATCTATGTGCACAATAAAACCATCGGGCCAGTCGGTTGGGCACGAGGCAACACCGCTAAATCGCTCAGGGAGCAAATGAAAGACCCGGATTCTATGGTTATACGTTCTTCGTACGTGGTGCAAAAAACGGACGACAAGGGCAATCAGTTCATTTACATCTGCGGCATCGTTGATGGCAAGAACAGCTTTGGCGGATACGCCGGTGGGACGCGCTTCGCGTCCAAGAGCGAATATTCAAAGTCATTGGACACATTCGACACGTGGTCGGTTCAAATGGACGATCCAGAGCAGGAGCGAACAGCAAAAAGCGTAGGCATGCTGTCAAGCTTCGACAGTGTGTACTGGAACGATTGGTGCGTGGATGCGAACCATCCAGCCATTGTCGCGAGCAAGAGCGGCTAATATCTCGATCAACCGGCCGCTGCGCGGCACGGCTTAACTCAGGCGTTAGCTGCCTATGGAAGATCACATGCAACCTGACTGGGGCGCCATCTACGCTGACGTGGAGGACTTCCTCATCCCCGGGCTTGGCCTCAGTGCATATGATCGGTCGCTGTACTATCACCTCTTGCGTCATACAAGACTAAAGGGACAGGAGTCGGCAATGTTTGCTATTGGCCCACTGTCAAAGGCCACCGGCGTTAGTGATTTCAAAGTTCGTGAGGTAGTTCGCGATCTCCATCAAAAGGGCTGTCTTCGCATCGAAGACCGTACCCGACTCGGGCACAAAATAACCGTGCTTCTCCCCACGGAGATTCCCGCACTCGCGAGGCCAAGCACACAAACCGAGCCCATTGATTTGTTGGCCATAGACTTCTTCTCTAATCGCCAGTACTTGGGTGCCATTCTGGCGCGGGAGAGTGGCGCTTGCTTCTACTGTCTCAAAAAGCTGACCCATGAGACCTGCGAGCTGGACCATGTGTCGCCGCAGAAAGATGGGCTGGACAATTCCTACAAAAATATTGCTGCCTCCTGCCACGGCTGCAATAAGGCAAAAGGTGACCGCCCTGCTGAGGACTTTATTCGCTCTTTGTATCGCTCCGGCGCACTCAATGAGAAAGAGCTGCAACTTCGGCTCGCTGCCATCGAGTCCCTTCGAGTAGGCCATATTGTTCCAGAGCTGGCCGCGTCGTACGGCAGCTAACAATTCATGTAAGGACTCCCCGATAGTTCCTACGGTTTAGTGGACACCCTGACCTAACGTTTCAGGAGTGCCCCATGCCCAAGCCAGGTCCGAGGACGACCACTCGGTACAGCGCCGACTTCAAGGCCACCGCCGTACGCCTGAGCC
>NZ_JBDKSX010000117.1:0-3159 GCF_039680435.1 Mizugakiibacter sp.
GCCGTGGTCAGCCTGATGGGCGCCAATACCATGCCGGCCCTGAAGGTGTACTTTGATTCGGGCAAGACCGACGTGCACGCCGACTTTGCCGCGAAGTCGGCCGATCTGGTGGCTTACATGAAGGCCAACCCGGACGCCAAAGCCGTCATCTCCGGCTTCAACGACCCGACCGGCAACGCCGCGGCCAACGCCGAGCTGTCGAAGAACCGCGCTCAAGCGGTACAAGCCGCGTTGGTGTCTGCCGGCGTGGCGCAAGACCGCACCGTGCTGGAGAAGCCGGCTGAAACCACCGGTACCGCCGCCAGCAATGCTGCTTCGCGCCGGGTCGAGGTGGTGCTGCGCAAGTAATCAAAAAGGGGCTGTGCCGCGCGCTCGACCGAGCAGTGGCACAACAATAAAACGGACGCCTCGGCGTCCGTTTTGTTTGTGCGCCCAGCATGGGCGCACTCCTCGGGGTGCAAGTCCCCGGCCAAGCTGGCCACAGCGAGGCAAGCGAAGCGCAACTGCGTGAGGGCGACCGAGCGTGGGGAGGAAGCGTGGAGCGTAAACCGCGAGTCGAGGTACACGAACCGCATCCGAGGCGGCGCCGGCCAGGGCGAGCAGACAAGAACCTGCGAAGCTCTCGTGGCCAAGGGCCAGGCGACGTAAATGCGGCGACTGTGCGGTGAAGGAGTGCGCTCTTACCTGGGGAGATCTCGCCTTGCGCCTGAAAGGGCGACGCCTGCTCGGCGGAGCGAGAAGTCAGCAGAGGCCGTAGTAGCGGCGCAGCGCCTTAGCGGGCGGGAATGCGCGGCGAAGGGCCGAACGAGCGTGAGTGACCCAGGACCGAGGTGATGTCGAGGGCCATGCGTCAGATGCCAGCGCAAGCTGGGCGACTCGCTACCGAAGGCGGTGAAGCCGCTGGTGGGGCGGTGCGCGACGAAGCCCAAGGCCCGCACCATGGACACCGGGCCACAGGGCCGGGAGCGCCGGCGGCAGCGGCTGGCTCGCTGCTGGAGGCGGCCCTGGCAAGAGAGAACCTGCAGCGGGCGTGGAAGCGCGTGAAGGCCAACAAGGGCGCGGCCGGGGTGGATGGGCTCGACATCGAGCAGACCCGCCTCTGGTTGACGACCCACTGGCCCGAAGTGCGCCAGATGCTGCTGCAAGGCAGATACCGGCCCAAGCCGGTGCGAAGGGTGATGATCCCCAAGGCGGACGGGAGCCAGCGCGAGCTGGGCATCCCGACGGTGCTGGATCGGCTGATCCAGCAGGCGCTGCTGCAGGTGCTGCAGCCGATCATCGATGCGACCTTCAGCGACCACAGCCATGGCTTTCGCCCGGGCCGGCGCGCGCATGACGCGGTGCGACAAGCCCGCGGCTACGTGCAGTCGGGCCGCCGGGTGGTGGTGGATGTGGACCTGGAGAAGTTCTTTGATCGCGTGAACCACGACATCCTGATGGAGCGGCTGGGCAGGCGGATAGCGGACGCGGCGGTGCTGCGGCTGGTGCGCGCCTACCTGGACGCCGGGATCATGGCTGATGGCGTGGTGATCGAGCGGCACGAGGGAGCGCCGCAAGGTGGCCCCTTGAGTCCGCTGCTGGCCAACGTGCTGCTGGACGAGGTGGACCGGGAGCTGGAGCGGCGAGGCCATTGCTTCGTGCGCTACGCGGATGACTGCAACGTGTACGTTCGCAGCCGCCGCGCGGGCGAGCGGGTGATGGCGCTGCTGCGACGGCTGTACGGTCGGCTGAAACTGCGCATCAACGAGGCCAAGAGCGCGGTGGCGGATGCGCTGGCTGAGGAACGCAAGTTCCTCGGGTTCGCGTTCTACGCTACCAAGGGCGAGGCGCGCTGCAAGGTCGCAAGCAAGCCGCTTCAGGCGTTCAAGCGGCGGATCAGGCAACTGACCCGCCGCACGGTCGGGCGCAGCATGGAGCAGGTGATCGAGACGCTGCGCAGCTATCTGCTGGGTTGGAAGGCCTACTTCGGGCTGGCGCAAAGCCGCACCGTCTGGCGCGAGCTGGACGAGTGGCTGCGGCACCGGTTGCGGGCCTTGCAACTCAAGCAGTGGCGTCGTGGCACCACGATCTACTCCGCGCTGCGTGCGCTCGGTGCCTCGGAGACGACGGCCCGCCGCGTGGCTGCAAACTCGCACTGCTGGTGGCGCAACAGCGCCGGGGACATCAACAAGGTGCTGACCATCGCCTACTTCGACAGGTTGGGCCTACCTCGCCTCTCATGACCTCAAACGCTCGAACCGCCCGGTGCGGACCCGCATGCCGGGTGGTGTGGGAGGGGCAGCCGCTACGATAGCGGCTCCCCTATCCCGATTCAATCCTTGTAGTTCTGCAGCAGCCGATCCGCGGTGACGATGGCGTCGTAGACCATGGCGGGCGTGACCTTGAAGGGCTCGTTGTGGATGGTCTCGCCCTCGGCGCAGGCCAGCTCGGCGGCGCGGCGCCATTCGGCTTCATCGAACTTCTTCAGACCCAGGTCGGCCAGCGTCAGCGGCAACTCCACCGACTTGATGATGTGGATGACCTGCTCCAGTTCGGCGCGCGGCGCGCCTTCCAGCACCAGTTGCGCCACCAGGCCGAAGGCGACCTTCTCGCCGTGCTGCGCGCCATGTAGGTCGTGCACGGCGGTCATGCCGTTGTGGATGGCATGGGCGGCGGCCAGACCGCCCGATTCGGCGCCCACGCCGCTCATGTAGATGGTGGCTTCGACCGTGTTCTCCAGCGCGGTGGTCACGGCCTTGGCCTTGACGGCCTGCAGGGCCTCGGCGGCGTAGTCGCGGATGGTCTCGAAGCACAGGCGCGCAATGCCCAGGCCGGCGAGCGAAGGCTTCATCAGCACCAGGTTGTCGCCTTGCGAGGCGTAGCAGGTGCGCGCCTCGAAGTAGGTGGCCAGCCCGTCGCCCACGCCGGCGGCGAAAAAGCGCGCCGGCTCGGTCGCCAGTACGCTCAGGTCGGCGAAGACGGCATCGGGGTTCTTCGGCAGGAACAGGTAGCGGTTGAACGAGCCATCGGTGTTGTAGATGACCGAGAGCGCGGTACAGGGCGCGTCGGTCGAGGCCAGCGTGGGGATGATGACCACCGGCAGCTGGGCGTAATGCGCCACGGCCTTGGCGGTGTCCAGCGTCTTGCCGCCGCCCACGCCGACCACGTACTGGCCGCCGC
>NZ_JBDKSX010000118.1:0-2988 GCF_039680435.1 Mizugakiibacter sp.
GCCCGACTACATGGTGCCGCAGCACTTCGTCGTCCTCGACGCCCTGCCGCTGCTGCCCAACGGCAAGCTCGACCGCAAGGCCCTGCCCGCACCCGCCGACCTCGCGCGCGAACCGGCGAGAGAGAGAGAGATCGTCGCGCCGCGCGACGACCTCGAACGCCGCATCGCCGCGGAGATGGAAGCGGTGCTGGCGTTGCCCGGCCTCGGCATCGACGACAACTTCTTCGAGCTGGGCGGCCACTCGCTGCTGGCCGCGCAGCTGACCGCGCGGCTGAACAAGGCGCTCGGCCTGGCGCTGCCGCTGCGCACGCTGTTCGAGGCGCCGACGGTGGCGCGCCTGGCCGAAGCCGTGCGGACAGCCGCGGCCGAACCGGACACTGCGCGCAAGGCCGCCCGCACGATCCCGCGCCGCGCCGACCGCACGCGCGCGCCGCTGTCGCTGATGCAGCAGCGGCTGTGGTTCCTGGAGGAGATCGATCCCGGCCGCGTGGTCTACAACACGCCGTCGGCGCACCGCCTGCTCGGGCCGATGGACGAGCGCGCCTTCGAGCGCGCCTTCGCCGCGATGATCCGCCGCCAGCCGGTGCTGCGCACGGTGATCGTCAAGGAGAACGGCGAGCCGATGCAGGCGATCCTGCCGCAGCTCGAGGTCGCGCTGTTCCCGGCCGAGGACCTGTCCGCGCTGGCGCCGGCCGCGCGCGAGGAGACGCTGCGGCGCCGGCTCGCCGAGCTGACCGCGCAGCCGTTCGAGCTGGTCGGCGCGCCGCTGTTCCGCACGCACATGTTCCGTCTCGGCGCCGAGGAGCACGTGCTGTTCTTCATGATCCACCACCTGGTCTGGGACGGCTGGTCGTTCGACGTGCTGTACGAGGAAATGGCCGCGCTGTACCCGGCCGCCTGCGCGGGCCGCGAAGCGACGCTGCCCGAACTCGCGGTCGACTACGGCGACTTCGCCATCTGGCACCGCGAATGGATGCAGGGCGAGGAGCTGGCCGCGCAGCTCGCGCACTGGCGCAAGCTGCTGGCCGACGGTCCGGAGCCTCTGGAGCTGCCCGGCGACCGCCCGCGCCCGGCGCGCATGTCCGGCGTCGGCGACAACGCCTGGATCCACGTGCCGAAGCCGACAGTGGACGCGCTGCGCGAGCTGGCCCGGCGCGCCGACGCGACGCTGTACATGGCGCTGCTGGCGCTCTACTTCGTGCTGCTGCAGCGCCACACCGGCCAGCGCGACCTGGTGGTCGGCACGCCGGTGCGCGGCCGCGACGCGCCCGAACTCGAGCCGGTGATGGGCTTCTTCGTCAACGCCCTGCCGCTGCGCGTGCAGGTGGAGCCGGACGCGTCCTTCCTCGACCTGGTGCGCGCGGTGCGCACGGTCGTGGTCGATGCCTTCAGCTACCCGGACGTGCCGTTCGAGCACCTGCTGCGCGCGCTCAAGCTGCCGCGCGACGAGAGCCGCTTCCCGATCTACCAGGCGCTGTTCTCGTTCCAGGACATCCGCCAGCGCCCGGAACAGTGGGGCGCGCTGCGCCACGGCCGCCTGCAGGTGATGCAGCCCGGCGCGGCCGAGGATCTCGGCCTGTGGTTCGTGGAGATGGAGCAGGGCCTGAGCGGCGGCCTGGGCTACAACACCGACATCCTCGACGCCGCCAGCGCCGAGCGCATGCGCGACCGCTACCTCGCGCTGCTCGACGCCGCGCTGGCCGACCCCGCGCAACCGATCGGGCGCCTGGCGCTGATGCCCGACGCCGAGCGCCGCCGGCTCGAAGCCTGGAACGCGACGCAGGCGCCGTACGCGGCCGACGCGCTGATGCACGAGGCGTTCGAGACGCAGGCCGCGCGCGCGCCGCAGCGCATCGCCGTGCGCTTCGGCGCGCAGGCGCTCAGCTACGGCGAACTGGAAGCGCGCGCCAACCGCATCGCCCACGCGCTGCGCGCGCGCGGCGCGCAGCGCGGCGCGCTGGTCGGGCTGTGCCTCGAACGCGGGCCGGACGTGCTCGCCGCGCTGCTCGGCGTGCTGAAGTCCGGCGCCGGCTACGTGCCGCTGGACCCCGCCTACCCGCGCGAGCGGCTCGCCTTCATGGCCGAGGACGCCGGGCTGGCGCAACTGGTCACCACGTCCGACCTCGCCGGCCTGATCGCATGGCCGCGCGAGCGTGCGCTGTGGCTGGGCGCCGACCTGCCGGCAGCGCTGCCCGCGACGCCGCCGCGGCGCGACGCCGCCGCGGCCACGCCGGAATCGGTCGCCTACGTGATCTACACCTCCGGCTCCACCGGCAAGCCGAAGGGCGTGATGGTGCCGCACCGCGCGGTGGTGAACTTCCTCGCCGGCATGCGGCGCGCGCCGGGCATCGACGCCGACGACGTGCTGGTCGCGGTGACCACGCTGTCGTTCGACATCGCCGTGCTGGAACTGATGCTGCCGCTGACCGCCGGCGCGCAAGTCGTGCTGGCCGACCGCGACACCGCGATGAACGGCCACGCATTGGCCGACCTGCTGGAAACCTGCGGCGCGACGATGATGCAGGCCACGCCCTCGACCTGGCGCGCCCTGCTCGACGCCCGCTGGAGCGGCGACCTGGCGTTCACCGCGCTGTGCGGCGGCGAGTCGATGGGCGCCGGGCTGGCCGCGCAACTGCGCGCGCGCTGCAAAGCGGTGTGGAACATGTACGGCCCGACCGAAACCACGGTGTGGTCGACCTGCTGGCGCGTCGAGCATCCCGGCGAGGGCATCTCGATCGGCACACCGATCGCCAACACCCAGGTGTGGGTGCTCGACGCGCAGCGCCAGCCCTGCCCCTTCGGCGTCCCCGGCGAGCTGTGGATCGGCGGCGACGGCGTCGCCCTCGGCTACCTCAACCGCCCCGAGCTCACCGCCGAACGCTTCCTCCCCGATCCGTTCCGCAACGCCCCCGGCGCCCGCCTCTACCGCACCGGCGACCGCGGCCGCTGGAAACCCGACGGCACCCTCGAACACCTCGGCCGCCTCGA
>NZ_JBDKSX010000119.1:0-35901 GCF_039680435.1 Mizugakiibacter sp.
TCGAGGCGGCCGAGGTGTTCGAGGGTGCCGTCGGGTTTCCAGCGGCCGCGGTCGCCGGTGCGGTAGAGGCGGGCGCCGGGGGCGTTGCGGAACGGATCGGGGAGGAAGCGTTCGGCGGTGAGCTCGGCGCGGTTGAGGTAGCCGAGGGCGACGCCGTCGCCGCCGATCCACAGCTCGCCGGGGACGCCGATGGGGCAGGGCTGGCGCTGCGCGTCGAGCACCCACACCTGGGTGTTGGCGATCGGCGTGCCGATGGCGATGCCGGCGCGCGGGTCGCGCACGCGCCAGTAGGTCGAGTACACCGTGGTCTCGGTCGGGCCGTAGCCGTTCCACACCTCGCCGCAGCGCGCCAGCAGCGCCTCGGCGAGATCGGGCGCCAGCGGCTCGCCGCCGCTGACCGCGCGGAAGCCGGGGCGCCCGGCCCAGCCGGACTCGAGCAGGATGCGCCAGCCGGCCGGCGTGGCCTGCATCATCGTCGCGCCGCAGGTTTCCAGCAGGCGGCGCAGCGCGGCGCCGTCGCGCGCCGTGTCGCGGCCGGCGACGACCACCTCGGCACCGACGCTGAGCGGCAGCATCAGTTCCATGAACGCGATGTCGAACGACAGCGTGGTGACCGCCAGTAGCACGTCGTCGCTGTCGATGCCGGGCGTGCGTTGCATGCCGGCGATGAAGTTGGCGGTGGTGCGATGCGGCACCAGCACGCCCTTCGGCTGGCCGGTGGAGCCGGAGGTGTAGATCACGTAGCACACCGAGTCGGGCGTCGCCGCCGCGTCGTCGCGCGGCAGGCGCGCCGTCGGCAGCGCGTCCAGCGCGGTGTCGTCGAGCAGCAGCGGCTCGGCGCCGCTGCCGGCGAAGCGTTCGGCCAGCGCCGACTGCGTGACCAGCACGCGCAGCGCGGCGTCGCGCACCATGTAGGCAAGGCGTTCGGCGGGGAAGCCCGGATCCAGCGGCACGTAGCCGGCGCCGGCCTTCAGCGCGCCCAGCACCGCGGCGACCATGTCGGCGCCGCGCTCGACGGCCAGGCCGACCAGCGCGCCGCGGCGCACGCCGCGCGCGCGCAGCGCGTGCGCGATGCGATTGGCGCGCGCGTCCAGCTCGGCGTAGCTCAGGCGCGTCTCGCCGTGGCGCACCGCGGCGCGCGCGGGCGTGCGCTCGGCCTGCGCCTCGAACCACGCGTGCGCGAGGCGTTGCGGGTCGTACGGCGTCGGCGCCGGCTGCAGCGCGCGCAGGTCGGCCAGTGCGTCGGCGTCGACGATCGGCAGGCGGCCCACCACGGTGTCCGGCGCCACCGCGGCCGCGCGCAGCAGTTCGGCGTAGCCGCGCAGCCAGCGGCGCACGCTGGCGGCGTCGAACAGGTCGCGGTTGTACTGGCACTCCAGGCGGATGCCGCCGCCGACCTGCGCGGCGTTGACGAACAGCTCGAAATTCTCGTAGCTGCGCGCGTTGGCGGCGAATTCGAAATCCAGTCCCGCGAACGGCGTGCTGGCGCCGTCCAGCGCCTGGTCGAGATTGAACAGCACGGAGACCAGCGGCAGGCGGCTGGGATCGCGCGCCAGCGGCAGCTTCCGCAGCAGGGTGCCGAAGGTGTACTGCTGGTGCTCGTAGGCATCGAGCACGGTGGCCTTCATCGCGTCGAGCAGCGCGCCGAAGCCGGCGTCCGCGTCGACCGTCGTGCGCAGCGGCAGCAGGTTGACGCAATGGCCGACCAGCGCATCGTGCCCGCCGACCGCCTGGCCGGCGGCGGGGATGCCGATCACCACGTCGTCCTGGCCGCCGAGGCGCTGCAGCAGCGCGGCGAAGCCGGACAGCAGCGTGGCGAACAGGCTGGCGCCGCGCCGGGCGCCAAGGCGCTTCAGCGCGCCGATCAGTTCCGCGTCCAGCCACAGGTCCTCGCGGCCGGAGGCGAACGTGCGCCGCGCCGGACGCGGCCGGTCGGTGGGCAGCTCCAGCACCGGCAGCGGGCCGGCATAGCGCTGCAGCCAGTAGCGCTCGTCCTCGGCGAACTGCGGCGCCGAGGCCAGCGCGGCCTGCGCCAGCGCGTAGTCGGCGAACGCGTCCGCCGGCGGCAGTGCGGGCGGCGCGCCGGCGGCCCAGCCGCCGTACAGCGCGGCGAGGTCGCGCACCAGCACGGCGAACGACCAGCCGTCGCAGACGATGTGGTGCGCGGTCAGGATCAACACATGATCGTCGGCGGCGAGGCGCAGCAGTTCGGCGCGGAACAGCGGGCCGCGCTCGAGATCGAACGGCGTTTCCACCGCGCGCCGGCGCGCGTCCGCCAGCGCGGCTTCGCGCGTGGCGACGTCGCGGCCCGAGAGGTCGATCAGCGGCAGCTCCAGCGCGATGCGCTCGGCGACGCACAGCTCCTCGCCGCCGGGGCCGATGGTGGAGCGCAGCGCCTCGTGGCGGTCGACCAGTTCCTGCAGCGCGGCGCGCAGCGCGTCGACGTTCGGCCTGCCGCGCAGGCGCAGCGACACCGATTCGTTGTACGCCAGCGAGGCTTCGCGGCCGAGGCGGTCGGCCAGCCACACCTCGCGCTGCGGCTCGGTGGTCGGCACCACGCGCGCCAGCGCGGCGCCGGCGAACGGGTCGTAGCCGACGCCGCTCGGTGCGGCCGATGGTTCGTGCGTGGTCATGCGTCCACCTTCACGTATTGGCCGGGAACGTCCGGGTGCGGCACGAACCAGGCGGGCTTGCCGTCGAGGTCGCGGCCGAGGCGCGCGCCGGGCACCGGCGGCCGCGAGGCATCGAACGCCGTGCGCGCGAGGTCGGTGCGGCGCGGCAGGAACTCGGCCTCCTGCAGCTCCAGCACCGAATCCTTGAACGCCTTGGCGATCGCGATGAAGTCTTCCTCGCGGTGCGCGGTGGTGAAGAAGCAGGGGAAGTTGTCGAGGATGTGGATGCCGCGGCTGCGCATCATCGCGAACAGCAGGTCCTGCAGCGGATGGTCCTCGCCGAACACGGCCTTCCACACCGAGGCGAAGTGCTTCACCTCGATCGGCGCGCCGACCTCGCGGCAGAACGCGTTGAGGTCTTCCGCCATCGCCGCGGTGCGCGCGTTCAGCCGCGCCTGCAGCTCCGGGCCTTCGTGCTTGAGATGGTCGAGCACCGCGTGCGCCGCGGCCAGCGCCAGCGGATGGCGCACGAAGGTGCCGGCGAAGTAGGTGACGCCGACAGTCGGCACGGAGTCGTCGCCGAAGCGCCACTGGCCGCCGTCCAGCGCGTCCATGTATTCGCGCTTGCCGGCGATCACGCCGATCGGGAAGCCGCCGCCGACCACCTTGCCGTAGGAGGCGAGGTCGGCGTCGACGTCGAAGATTTCCTGCGCGCCGCGCGGATGCGCGCGGAAGCCGGTGACGACCTCGTCGAAGATGAACAGCGCGCCGGCCGCGCGCGTGACCTCGCGCAGCTCGTGCAGGAACTCGCGCGGCTGGAAGTCGGGGCGCCGGCTCTGCACCGGCTCGATCAGCACCGCGGCCAGCTCGTGCGCGCGTTCCTTCAGGATGCGCATGGTCTCGGGCGTGCCGTAGTCCAGCACGATCACGTTCTCGGCGGTGTTGCGCATGATGCCGGGCGCGGCCGGCACCGCGCGGCCGCTGCGCGTGCCGCGCACGATCACCTCGTCGAAGATGCCGTGGTAGGAACCGCTGAAGATCGCGATCAGGCTGCGCCCGGTCACCGTGCGCGCGACGCGCACGCAGCCCATCACCGCCTCCGAGCCGGTGTTGCACAGCGCTGCGCGCTCGAAGCCGGTCAGCTCGCAGATCTGCTTGGCGACGACGCCGGCCAGCGGGTGCTGTGGACCGATCTCGTAGCCGAGTTCGAGCTGGCGCTTGACCGCGTCCAGCACGAAGTCGGGCTGCCAGCCGAACAGGCTCATGCCGAAACCGTTCAGCGCATCGACGTACTCGTTGCCGTCGAGGTCCCACAGCCGCGCGCCCTTGGAGCGCTCGATCACGATCTGGTAGACGATCTCCTTGATCAGCGGACGGAAGCCGTTGACCACGCGCGGGTCGGCCAGGTGCGGCCGGTGCTGCTCGGTGTATTCCTTCGAGCGCCGCGTGCGCGCGACGTAGCGGCGCATGAAGGCGTCCAGGCGCGCGCGCTGGCGCTCGGTCAGCTCGATGCCGCCGCTGTGGATGCGCGCGATCGCGCCGAACGCCTTCTTGACGTCGTAGCGGGTGTGCGCCAGCGCGGCTTCCTCGTCGGGAGCGGCCGGCGCGGCGGGTGCCGGCGCGACAGCCGCCTGCGGCGCGGCCGGCGCGGGCGTCGCCGTCGCGGTGGGCGTTGCGACCGCCGCGACGGACTGCGGCGTCGCGGCTGCACCGCCCGCGCCCGCCAGCAGCGCCAGCTGTTGAGCCATCAGCGCCATCTGCTGCTGGATCACATCCTGCAGCAGGCTGCCGCCGGGCACGGCGAGCGCCGCCGGCGCCGCGGCGGCCATCGCGGGTGCGGGTGCCGGCGCCGCCGGCTGCGGCGCCGCGGGCGCGGCCGGTGCTGCGGCTGCGAGCGCCGGCGCGGGCGCCGCCTCCGCCGGCATTTGTGCGTCGAGCACGCCGGCCAGCGCGTCCAGGCTGGCGACCTCGCCGAGCAGTTGGCGGAATGTCACCTTCACGCCGAACGTTTTCTGCAACTGCAGCGCGACCTGCGTCAGCGTCAGGCTGTCGAGGCCGAGTTCGAGGAAGTTGGCCGACGGATCGGCGTCGCTGAGGTCGACGCCCACGACTTCGTCGAACAGGCCCTTGAGCTGTTCGACCAGGCGCGGCTTGCGGTCGGCGGATGGGGCGGGTGCGGCCATGACGAGCTCCGGAACGGACGGCGCCGCCGGCGCGGCGGCCGGGGCGACAGCGGGTGCAGGGGAAGGCGCGACGGCGGCGGGTTCCACCCACAGCCGCTGGCGCTCGAAGGGATAGCTGGGCAGCACGATGCGGCGGCGCTGCGCGCGGCGGTCGAACGCCTGCGGCGCGATCGCCGCGCCGCGGCACCACAGCGCGCCGGCCGCGGCGAGCAGTGCGGCGCGCTCGCCTTCCGGCGCGTCGGCCAGGCTGGCGACCGCGGCGACGCCGGGATGCGCATTGCCGAGCTGCTGGTGCGCCAGCGCGGTCAGCGTTGCGCGCGGGCCTACTTCCAGCAGCGTGCGCGACGGCGCATCCAGCAGCTGGCGCACCGCGGCGGCGAAGCGCACCGTCCCGCGCAGGTGGCGCGCCCAGTAGTCGGGCGAGGTGGCTTCGGCGTCGCCCAGCGGCGCGCCGGTCAGCGTCGAGACGATCCGCAGCCGCGGCGCGCGCAGCGCGATCGTCGCCAGCTCGGCGCGGAACGGCGCCAGCACCGGCTCCATCATCGCCGAGTGGAAGGCGTGCGAGGTGTGCAGCGGGCGGCACGCGATCCCGTCGGCTTCCAGCGCGCGCTGGAACGCGAGGACGTCGGCATGTCCGCCCGCGACCACGCAGGCGTTCGGCGCGTTTTCCGCGGCCAGCGACAACGTCGGCGGCAGGCGCGCCGACAGCGCGTCGGCGGCCATGCGCACCGACAGCATCGCGCCGGAGGGCTGCGCCTGCATCAGCGCGCCGCGCCGCGCGACCAGGCGCAACGCGTCGCCCAGCTCGAACACGCCGGCCAGCGTCGCGGCGACGAACTCGCCGACGCTGTGGCCGAGCATCGCCGCCGGCGCCGGCAGCACGCTCAGCCAGAATTTCGCCAGCGCGTATTCCAGCGCGAACGTCGCCGGCTGGGTCAGCCGTGTCTGCCGCAGCGCGGCGGCGTCGTCGGCGAACAGCAGCGCGCGCAGGTCGGCGCCCAGCTCCGGTTCGAGCAGGCGCGCGCACTCGTCCAGCGCGGCGCGGAACGCGGGTTCCGCGGCGTACAGCGCGCGGCCCATGCCGGCGTACTGCGCGCCCTGGCCGGGGAACATGAACACCACGTCGCCGGCCTGCGCGGCGCGGCGACCGAGCGAAGCGGTGAAGGCCGGGTCGCGTAGCGCGGCGACCGCGCCGGCCGCGTCTTCGGCGACCACGCAGGCACGCTGCGCGAACGCCTTGCGGCCGACCGCCAGCGTCCACGCCGCGTCGGCGAGGTTCGTGTCGGCATGCCGTTCGAGGTGCTCGGCCAGCCGCGCCGCCTGCTGCGCCAGCGCCGCCGGCGTGCGCGCCGACAGCACCAGCAGTTGCGGGCCTTCGGCCGGCGTCGACGCCGGCTGCGGCGGCGCCTCTTCCAGCACCACGTGCGCATTGGTGCCGCCGACGCCGAACGCGCTGACGCCGGCACGCAGCGGTGGGTCGGCGTCGACGCGCGTCCACGGCGTCAGCGACGTATTGACCACGAACGGCGAGCGCGCGAAGTCGATCGCCGGATTGGGCGTCTCGAAGTTGACGCTCGGCGGCAGCGTGCGCGTGTGCAGCGACAGCGCGGTCTTGATCAGGCCGGTGGCGCCGGCGGCGATCACCAGGTGGCCGATGTTGCTCTTCACCGAACCGATGCGGCAGAAGCCGGTGTCGGCGGTGCTGCGCCGGAACGCCTTGGTCAGGCCTTCGATCTCGATCGGGTCGCCCAGCGGCGTGGCGGTGCCGTGCGTCTCCACATAGGAAATCGTGCGCGGATCGACGCCGGCCGCGTCCAGCGCCATGGCGACCACCGCCGCCTGGCCTTCGCTGCTGGGCGCGGTGAAGCTGGCCTTGACGCCGCCGTCGTTGTTGACCGCGTGGCCGCGCAGCACCGCGTACACGGTGTCGCCGTCGGCGATGGCGTCGGAAAGGCGCTTCAGCAGCACCACCGCGGCGCCGTCGGAGAACACCGTGCCCTGCGCGTTGGCGTCGAAGCTGCGTGTGCGCCCGTCCGGCGAGAGCATCGCGCCTTCCTGGTACAGATAGCCGCTGCGCGGCGGGCAGGTGATGGCGACGCCGCCGGCCAGCGCCATGCCGCACTGGCCGCGGCGCAGCGCGTCTGCGGCCTGGCAGATCGCGACCAGCGAGGTCGAGCACGCCGTATGCACGGCGATCGCCGGGCCGGTCAGGTTGAGCTTGTGGGCGACGCGCGTGGTGATGTAATCCTTCTCGTTGCCGAGCATCACCTGGAACGCGCCGACCTTGTCGATGAGGTCCGGGTGCGCGGCGACGTGGCGCTGGAAATAGGTGGCGTTGTACATGCCGGCGAAGATGCCGACCGGCACCGCGTGCGCGTCGGGTGCGTGGCCGCCGCGCTCCATGCATTCCCAGCACAGCTCGAGGAACACGCGCTGCTGCGGGTCCATCAGCTCCGCCTCGCGCGGACTGATGCCGAAGAACGCGGCGTCGAACAGCTCGACGTCGGACAGCACGCCGCGCGCGGGCACGTAGTCCGGATCGGCGCGCTGCGCCGCAGGCACCGACGCGTCCAGCTCGGCGTCGCTGAAGAACGTGATCGACTCGCGGCCGTCGCAGAGGTTCTGCCAGAACGCCTCGACGTCGGCCGCGCCCGGGAAGCGCCCGGCCATGGCGACGATCGCGATCGGCTCGTTCGCTTCGCCCGCTGCGCCGGCGCTGCGCCGGCCCATGCGGCTCGCCTCGATCGCGGCATGCGCGCCTTCGCCGCGCGCCGCCGCGGCCAGCGCGGCCGGCGTCGGTTCGCGGAAGAAGGCGGTGGCGGCGATGTCGGCCGTGCCGTCGCGGCGCAGGCGCTCCAGCAGGCGCACGGCCAGCAGCGAGGTGCCGCCAAGCTCGAAGAAGTTGTCGCGGCGGCCGACGCGGTCGATCTCCAGCGCCGCGGCGAACGCCTCGCACAGCCGCCGCTCCAGCGCGTCGGCCGGCGCCTCGTAGGCCTCGGCCAGCTCCGGGCGCGTGCGCGCGGGCGCGGGCAGCGCGCGGCGGTCGAGCTTGCCGTTGGCCGTGACCGGCAGCGCGTCGAGGAACACGTAGCTGGCCGGCACCATGAAGTCGGGCAGCGTGGCGGCGAGCTGCGCGCGCAGTGCGGGCGCATGGGCCGCGGCGGCGTCGGCGGCGACCACATAGGCGACCAGGCGCTTGCCGACCGGCGGCTCGTCGCGCACCGCCACCGCGCAGGCGCGTACCCCGGGTTGCCGCGCCAGCGCCGCCTCGATCTCGCCGAGTTCGATGCGGTAGCCGCGGATCTTGACCTGGTGATCGACGCGGCCGACGAAGTCGAGGCTGCCGTCCGGCAGCATGCGCACCAGGTCGCCGGTGCGGTACGCGCGCTCGTCCGCCGCACCGAACGGATGCGGCACGAAGCGCTCGGCGCTCAGCTCGGGCCGCGCGAGGTAGCCGAGTGCGACGCCGGCGCCGCCGACGTACAGCTCGCCGACCACGCCCTGCGGTAAGGGTTCGCGGCGCGCGTTCAGCACGTACACCTGGGTCTCGGCGATCGGCTTGCCGATCGGGATGCTGCGCGCGTCGGCCGGCAGGTCGCGCGGAATGTGGTGCGTGCAGGTGAACGTGGTGCATTCGGTCGGGCCGTAGCCGTTGATCAGCGTCGTGCCCGGCAGCGCGGCCAGCGCCCTGCGCACGTGCGCGACCGACAGCGCCTCGCCGCCGGCGAGCAGCTCGCGCAGCCCGTCGAGGTGGTGCGGGTCGTCGTCGACGATGGCGTTGAACAGCGCGGCGGTCAGCCAGGCGGTGGTGACGCCGTGCGCGCGGATCGTCGCGGCGAGGCCGCGCCCGGTCGGCACCGCCTCGCCGTGGATCACGCAGCGGCCGCCGTTCAGCAGCGCGCCCCAGATCTCCAGCGTGGAGGCGTCGAAGCCCAGCGGCGCGGCGTGCAGCATGCGCGTGTCGCCGTCGAGCCGCACGTAGTCGGCGTTCAGCACCAGGCGCAGGATGCCGCGGTGCGGCACCATCACGCCCTTGGGCGTGCCGGTGGAGCCGGAGGTGTACATCACGTAGGCGAGCGCGTCGCCGTCGAGCGCGGGCGCCGCCGGCGTTTCGAGCACCGCCGGCGTTTCGTCCTCGACCGCCAGCCAGCGCACGCCGGGCGCGTCCGGCGCGGTGGCGTCGTTGCGCTTCAGCGCGACGGCCGCGCTGGCGTCCGCCAGCATGAACGCCAGGCGTTCCGCCGGCTGCGCGGCGTCCAGCGGCAGGTAGGCGGCGCCGGCCTGCAGGATGGCCAGCAGCGCGACGATCGCCTGCGGTGAGCGCTCCAGCAACACGCCGACGCGGTTGCCGGGCACGACGCCGGCCGCGCGCAGGCGTGTGGCCAGGCGCGCGGCGCGCGCGGCCAGTTCGGCGTAGCTCAGCGCGCCGCCGTCCCACGCTACCGCGACCGCATCCGGCAGGCGACGCGCGACGTCGGCGAAGATGCCGTGCACGGTATCGCCGGGACGGCGCGAAGTGCGCGCCGCGCCGCCGCCGGCGAGCAGGCGGGCGCGCTCGTCCGCGTCGAGGATCGAGAGTTCGGCGATGTCGGCGTCCGCGCCTGCGGCCATGCCGCGCAGCAGGTGCCGCAGGCATGCCGCGAAGCGCGTGATCGCGGCCTCGTCGAACGGCGGGTTGCGGCAGAGCGCGCGCAGCGCCGGCGTCGCGCCCGGCTGCAGCCACCAGGCCGAGTCGGCGCGCTCGAGCTCGCGCTCGGCCTGCGCGGCATCCGTCGTCCAGCACCACGCCGGCGCGATGCCGTCCGCTTCGCCCGCCGCGCCGGGCAAAGCGCGCAGCCATGCGGCCAGGCTGCCTGACGCGGGTACGTCCAGCGTGCGCGGGCCGCCGTCCGCGTCCAGCGTGCGGATCGCCGCGGCGCCGGTCAGGCGCGCCTCGGTCAGCGCCAGCGCGGCGCGGTACGGCGCATGCGCGGGCAGGTCGAGGCGCGCGGCGAGCGCAGCGAGCGCGTCGGCGGTCGCCGCATCGAGCGGCAGTGCGAAGGCGGCACGCGGCGCGCCGGCGGTTGCGCGCACGAACGCGTCGCCGAGGGCGAGGCCCGCCGATTCTTCTTCGCGCATCGACGGCGCGCCGGGTCGCGTCGGGTTCATGCGGGCGTACCGCCGAGCGGGCGCGGCGCCGCGTACGGCGCGTGGATGGGATCGACCGCCCTGCCGCCGACCCGCCGCGCGATGCGCCGCGCGCCGACCAGCGCGGCGACGGCCTGGTAGCTCAGCGCGTCGAGCACGGGATGGCTGCCGACGGCGGGCGGGCGGATGCCGGCGCGGCGTATCAGGTAGTGCAGGTTGTGCAGCCAGGCGTCGCGGCGGGTGGCGTCGGTGAAGTAGGTGAAGCTCATCGTCACCGACAGATCGTCGCCGGTCTCGGCCATGTGCGGGCTGGTCGCGGGCATGTAGGCGCCCTCGCCGGCATGCAGCTCGAACACGTGCGCGCGTGCGCGGAACTCCTCGCGCCAGCGGATCAGGTCGCGGTCGTGGTGGAAGCGGTCACGCGCCTGCTCGCTTACCGTCGCCATGTCGTCCGGCTCCCATACGTACAGCGTCTTGTGGCCGCGCATCTGCAGGATGAAGTTGTTCTCGACATCCATGTGGAACGGCGTGACCGTGTGGTGCGCCGAGGCGAACACGAATCCCGCGCGGTAGTACATGCCCGGGTCGACACGCTCCACCTGTGGCCGGATCGAGTCGAGCACCGCGTCGACCAGCGTGCGATAGGTCGGGTCGACCTGCACGTAGCGCAGCACCGCCCAGCCTTTTGCGTTGCCGATCCGCTGCAGCGCATCGACGTCCGCGGCGCTGGCGACGAACCGCGTGCCGGCATCGGCGTCGGTGCCGATCTGGCGCAACTGGCCCACGGCCTGGAGGCGGCGCGCCAGCGCCAGCAGCGGGCCGAGCTGCAGCAGCGGGTGGCTGTCCACGCGATGGCGTACCGCCTGCACCCGTCGCGGCCGGAATCGGTTCCAGTCCAGGACGATAAAGGGCTGCGCAGTCGTTGCCATGGCGTTTCCCTCCGGTTGGCCGGCGCATCGCGCTCATCCCTGGGCGCCTTCGAACAGATGCGCAGCGGCATACGGCGCGCGCTCCGGCGCGACCTTCCTGCCGAGCAGGCGCTGCGCCGTGCGGCGTGCGCCGAGCAATGCGCACGATCCGGCAAAGATCGCGCGGTCGAACAGCGGCCGGCTGCCCACCGGCGGCGGCGCGATGCCGCCGCGGTGCATCCAATCGCGGATGGCGTGCAGGCGCGCGTCGCGGCGGGTGGCATCGGTGAGATAGGTGAAGCTCATCGTGACCGACGGCGCGTCGCCGTTTTCCACCATGTGCGGGCTGGTGGAAGGCATGTACGCGCCCTGGCCCGGCTCGAGGTCGAACACGCGCGCGCGCTCGCGGAGTTCCTCGCGCCACTGGATCAGGTCGCGTTCGTGCAGGCGGTGGAAGCGGCCGCGGGCGCGTTCGCTGACCGCCACGGTGTCGCGGTGATCCCACACGTACACGCGCTTGCGGCCCTGCAGCTGCAGGATGAAGTTGTGTTCCTTGTCGATGTGGAAGGGCGTGACCGCGTGCGGCGAGCTGATGAAGATCCAGCCGGCGCGGTGGTGCATGCCCGGATCGAGGCGGTCGAGGTGGGCGCGGGCTTCGTCGAGCACCGCGTCGACGAGCCGCCGGTAGGTCGGATCGGTCTGCACGTTCAGCAGCGACATCCAGGCGCGCGCGTCGCGGATGCTGCGCAGGGTGTCGACCGCGGAACGCGCGTTCGGGTGCAGGCTGGGCGCGTCGTTGAATGGCGTGCCGGCGGTGGCCCGGTCGCTGTGCGTGCGCACCTGGCCGCGGCCGTCCAGCCGGCGGCCCAGCTCGACCAGCTGGCCGAATTGCATCAGCGGGTGGTCGCCCAGGCGGTGGCGCACCGCCTGGATGCGCCACGGGTCGAACGCGGCCCAGTCCACTTGCAGGAAATGCGGCTCGATATTCGTCACGGCGACCTCTTTCGTTGCCCGGTGGCGGCTCCGGGCCGGTGCGGTGCCGGGCGCGCGGGCGGTGCGGGCGTCCGTTCCCGGGATGTTGCGTGGAGACGGTGTGGCGGAGCGCACCTGCGGACGCCGCTGCCCGCGGGCGAGGCGCGGCCGGTTGCGGGCCAGCGGCGTGGCGATGATCGCGCGCGGCGCGAACGGGCAGGGGAGCGAACGGCCCGATCCCTCGATGGTGCGCGGCCGTGTCGAGGCGATCGACGGCGCGGGTGGCCGATGCGGCGAGCGGCCACGCGACGACAGCCGCCGCGGCAGCCGCGGCAGACCGGCCGGCGGGCATCGCTCGTATGACCGGCCGTCTGCCGTAGCGCCTTGCGGCGGCGGCGTCCTCATCCTCGAGGCCGCTGTCCCCATCTCGTCCCCCGGCGTCGGCCTCTGCCGCGCGCTAACCTGACCCATGGCCGTAAAACTGTGAACTGCATCACACTTTTGTGCCAGTATACGCCCAACCGGGCGCTGAGGAATGATCTCGCGCAAAGAAAGCGGGGCCCTGCCGGAAGCCGCAGGGTTGCCGTTGGATGCGGCGATCCGGAGCGAGAAAAAAGGGGGGGAATTGCAGTGAGCGACAGCCTGATCCACTTGCACCGCATCATGATCGAGGCGGCGCAGCTGCCGGTCCTCAACGCGCTGGTCCAGCCGTTCTACGAGCGGGTCTTCGTCCGCAACCGCTGGCGCAACCTGTATCGCGGCATCTATCCCAGTTACGCGGCGGCCCAGGCGAGCGCCCCTGCCGTCCGCCCGGTCGGCTTCGACCATGCCGCGACGGCGCGGCTTTACCGCGACCGGCCGCGCAATCTGCGCGCCAGCGACTACCCGGTCATGTTCTGGATCGCCAGTCTGATCGAAGCGGGCTGCCGGCGGGTTTTCGACCTCGGCGGCCACTTCGGCATCACCTATTACGCCATGGGCCAGCGCATGCGCACGCCCGCCGACCTGGACTGGTGCGTCCATGACGTGCCGGCGGTGGTGGCTTGCGGGCGCGAATACGCTGAAACAAACGACCCGCTCCGACGACTCCGCTTCAGCGAACGCCGCGAAGACGCCGACGGCGCCGATGTGCTGCTGGCCGGCGGGGTGCTGCAGTACCTCGACTACACCTTGGCCGATCTGCTGGGCCGACTGGCACATCTGCCGCGGTACCTGGTGATCGGCCAGGTGCCACTGCACCCGAGCCGGTCGTTCTTCACGCTGCAAAGCATAGGCAGCGCGTTCTGCCCGTACCGCGTGATGGCCGAGCCGGAGTTCGTCGCCAGCCTCGAGGCACTGGGCTACGCCGCTCTGGACCGCTGGGAAAGCCGCGAAAAGAGCTGCCGCATACCGGGCACGCGCGGATATTCCGTCGAGCGGTATCAGGGCTTCTGTTTTCGTCGGGCCGACTGAGGGCGCGGCTGCAGGTCCGCCGCCGGGCGACTGGCCGCGTCTTGCCCCGCGCGGGAGGGCGCGAATCACTTGCGCTGCAAGGGAGGGGCACGCGTCGGGGTGCCCGCAGGCGGATTTCGGGCACGTGTTCAGGGATTTCCGGAACCTGTTCGTGGGCGCGTTCCGGCGCTCAACGCCGAAGCTCCATCACCACCATCCAGGCCTGATAGCGAAAGGGCGAACCGCGAGCCAGCAGGACGCGGTCGAGCCCGCAGAGTGCGGCGAGCATCGGGCGCATCAACGGCGTTCCGCGGAATGGAACGGCGGCCAGTGCGGCGAGATGAAAGCAGCGTACGTCGACTTGGCGGAAATGCCTGCGCGCCTGCGCGAGGTCGGCGCGCATCAGGGGGTGCTCATCCTCGGTGCGCATGCCCGGCGTGCGCCGGCGATACCAGTTGATCAGCGGGTTGTGGCCCAGCGGTTCGAGGAACACGCCGTAGCCGCCGGGCCGCAGCACGCGCGCGATCTCCGGGTATGCGCGGTCGAGGTCGAGGTGGTGGAGGATGCCGCTGCCGCAGATCCGGTCGAAGGAACCATCCGGGAACGCAAGGGCTTCTGCGTTCATCACCTCGAACCGCGCGTTGGCTTCCAGTCCCTTTTCCCGCGCGTGCGAGCGGGCCATGTCGATTGCGACCGGGGATATGTCTATGCCGGTGGCGAGGCCGCCTCGCGCGGCCACGTCGTAGGCCGCGGCTCCCGTCCCGCAGCCGTACTCGAGCACTTCGAGCCCGCCTGCGCCTTCGAGCACGCGCTCGCGGTAATGCGAAAAGGAGGCTGCGGTTACGCTATAGAAACGGTCCGTGGCCGCGCGCGTGTCTTCCGCGAAGCGGGCGTCGTGAAACGACGCTTCGCGCCGCAGCCGCTGCCGGGAATCCTGTTCCGGACTGTTCGATGCCCTCATGACGTCCTCCCTCGAGCGGGCGACCGCGTGTCAGCCGTTCGCCACCTCATAGAACTGCCGGTACCAGTCGACGAAGCGGCGTACGCCGACTTCCACCGGAGTCGCCGGTGCATAGCCGGTGTCGCGCATCAGCGCCTCGACGTCGGCGTAGGTGTCGGGCACGTCGCCCGGCTGCAGCGGCAGCAGGCGCTTCTCGGCCTTGCGGCCGAGGCATTCCTCGATGATCTCGATGTAGCGCGCCAGTTCGACCGGCTTGTGCGCGCCGATGTTGTAGACGCGGTAGGGCGCCTGCGAGGAACCCGGATTGGGGTGCAGCGGATCGAACGCCGGGTCGCCGGCCGGCACGCGGTCGAGGGTACGGATCACGCCCTCGACGATGTCGTCGATGTAGGTGAAGTCGCGTGTGTGCTTGCCGAAGTTGAATACGTCGATCGGCTCGCCGGCGAGGATCTTGCGGGTGAACAGGAACAGCGCCATGTCCGGCCGGCCCCAGGGCCCGTACACGGTGAAGAAGCGCAGGCCGGTGGTCGGCAGCGCATACAGGTGGCTGTAGGTGTGCGCCATCAGCTCGTTCGCCTTCTTGCTGGCGGCGTACAGGCTGACCGGATGGTCGACCGCGTCCTCGACCGCGAACGGCAGCTTGCGGTTGGCGCCGTACACCGAGCTGGAGGAGGCGTACACCAGGTGCTCGACCTTGCCGTGCCGGCAGGCCTCCAGCACGTTCATGAAGCCGACCAGGTTGCTCTCGACGTAGGCGTGCGGGTTCTCCAGCGAGTAGCGCACACCCGCCTGCGCGGCGAGGTTGACCACGCGTTGCGGTTGGAACTCGGCGAACGCGGCTTCCAGCGCCGGGCGATCTTCCAGCGCGGCGCGCACGAGGCGGAAGCCCGGCTGCGGCGTCAGCCGCGCCAGGCGCGCCTCTTTCAGGCGCACGTCGTAGTAGGCGTTGACGTTGTCGTAACCGAGCACTTCGTCGCCGCGCGCCAGCAGGCGCTCGGAAAGGGCGGCGCCGATGAAGCCCGCGGCGCCGGTCACCAGAATGCGCATGGATCCGCTCCTTACAGACGGTCGTCGACCGCTTCCTTGGGCAGCGCGTGCTTGACGTCGAACAGCACCGCGCCCGGCTTGCAGTACGCGCGCACGCCCGCGGCGCCGTCGGCCAGGAACTGGCGGTGGGCGACGGCGAGGATCACCGCGTCGTAGCGCCCCGGCTGCGGCTCGGCGACGAGGTCGAGGCCGTACTCCGCGCGCGCCTCGCCGGCGTCCACCCACGGGTCGTGCACGTCGACGCGCGCATTGTAGGCGCGGAACTCGTCGATCACGTCGATCACGCGCGTGTTGCGCAGGTCCGGGCAGTTTTCCTTGAAGGTGAGGCCGAGGATCAGCACGTTCGCCTCGGCCGCCGGGATGCGCCGCTGCGTCATCAGCTTGATCACGCGGCGCGCGACGTGGTGGCCCATCTCGTCGTTGATGCGGCGGCCGGCGAGGATCATCTCCGGATGGTGGCCGACCTGCTGCGCCTTGTGCGTGAGGTAGTACGGATCGACGCCGATGCAGTGCCCGCCGACCAGGCCCGGGCGGAACGGCAGGAAGTTCCACTTGGTGCCGGCGGCTTCCAGCACCTCCATGGTGTCCAGGCCCATGCGGTGGAACAGCACGGCCAGCTCGTTGATCAGGGCGATGTTGACGTCGCGCTGGGTGTTTTCGATCACCTTGGCCGCTTCGGCCACGCGGATCGAGGAGGCACGGTGCGTGCCCGCCTTGATGACGCGCCGGTACAGCGCGTCGACGTACTCCGCCGCGGCGGGCGTCGAACCCGAGGTCACCTTGGTGATGGTTTCCAGGCGGTGCTGCTGGTCGCCCGGGTTGATGCGTTCGGGGCTGTAGCCGGCGTAGAAATCGACGTTGAACTTCAGGCCGGACTCGCGCTCGAGGATCGGCACGCACACTTCCTCGGTGGCGCCGGGGTAGACGGTCGATTCGTAGATCACCACGTCGCCGCGCTTGAGCGCCTTGCCGATGGTGCGACTGGCGCCTTCCAGCGGGCTGAAGTCGGGGCGCTTGAACGCGTCGATCGGCGTCGGCACGGTCACGATGAAGGTGTTGCATTCGCGCAGTGCCTGCGGATCGGCGCTGTAGCGCAGCCGGTCCGCGGTCGCGAGCTCCGCGGCCGGCACTTCCAGGGTGTGGTCGCGACCGGTGCGCAATTCCTCGATGCGCCGCGGGTTGATGTCGAAGCCGAGGGTCGGCAGCACGCGCCCGAAGGCGACCGCCAGCGGCAGACCCACGTATCCGAGACCCACGATGGCCAGCCGGATGTCCTCCGGCAGGGGGGCGGCATTCGTCATTGGGCGCTAAGTCGTTGTCAGGATGCGCTGCCGCAGCGCGCGGGGGTTCCCCTATTCGACACCGGCGCGGCTCCGGCACGGACAGTCTAACAGGGTGAAAATGTGAACTGCATCACATTTTCGTGGCATCATGGCCTCGATCACGAGGCAAGGAACCGGGGGGTCGCGTGCGCGGACTGGGGCGCCTGCTGGATCTGCCACGCCGGCTGTACGTCATGCTAGCGACGGCGGAATTCGTGCTGCTGGGATGCAGCCTGTACATCGCCGCCGGGTTGCGCTACCTGAGCGACCCGACGCGGGTCGAGGCCTATGTCGGGCCGCTGCTGCCGCGCGCGCTGGCGTTCGCCGCCGTGCTGGCGCTGGCGCTCGGCGCGGTCGGCCTGTACCAGACGCATTCGCGCGAGACCCTGCAAGGGCAGTTCGTGCGCGCCATGCTGGCCTTCGTGCTGGGGGGCGTCGGCCTGATCGTTCTTTATTACATCTGGCCCGCCCAGTACGTCGGGCGCGGCATTCTGGTGTTGGCGCTGCTGGTCGGGTCCGGCCTGGTGGCGCTGACGCGGATCGTGTTCGCGCGGGTGGTGAACCAGGAAGCGCTGAAGAGGCGGGTGCTGGTACTCGGCGCCGGGCGCAAGGCCGCGCTCCTGAACGAGCGCCTGCGCCGGCGCAGCGATCGGCGCGGTTTCCAGTTGCTCGGCTTCGTGCCGATGGGCGGCGAGTCGGTCGCCGTGCCCGAGGAACTGCTGATCCCGGCCGATGAGGGCCTCGACGCCACGGTGCGCAGGCTGCGCGTCGACGAGCTGGTGATCGGCCCGGAGGACCGCCGCGACGCGTTGCCGATGGACGCCCTGGTGCGGTGCCGCCTGGCCGGCACCGGGGTGATCGACCTGATCGGCTTCATCGAGCGCGAGATCGGAGCGATCAAGTTCTCGCTGATGTCGCCCGCATGGGTCGCTTACGCGGACGGCTTCGACGGCGGCGGGGTGGAGCGTCCGCTCAAGCGCGGCTTCGACCTGCTGGTTTCGGCGCTGGCGCTGCTGCCGGCGCTGCCGCTGATGCTGCTGACCGCGCTGGCGATCGTGCTCGAGTCGGGTCCGCGCCAGCCCGTGTTCTACACCCAGGAGCGCGTCGGCCTCGGCGGCCGCGTGTTCCGCGTGATCAAGTTCCGCAGCATGCGCCCCGACGCGGAGAGGGACGGCCAGGCGCGCTGGGCCACCAAGTCCGACGATCGCGTGACGCGGGTCGGCCGGGTGATCCGCAAGCTGCGTCTCGACGAGCTGCCGCAGATCTTCAATGTGTTGAGCGGCGAGATGAGCTGGGTCGGGCCGCGCCCCGAGCGGCCGCAATTCGTCGTCGAGCTGGCCCGGCAGATCCCGTACTACGAGCTGCGCCACTGCGTGAAGCCGGGCATTACCGGTTGGGCGCAGTTGCGCTACCCGTACGGCTCGTCGGTGCAGGATGCCGAGGAAAAACTGAAGTTCGACCTGTATTACGTGAAGCACCACGGCCCGCTGTTCGACTTCTCGATCCTGCTGCAAACCGTCGAGGTGGTGCTGTTCGGCAAGGGCGCGCGCTGAGCGGGCGCGGGAATTTCCGTAGACATGCCCGAGGTTTGCGCGCGGGGTTGCGCCGAACCCGCTCCTCTCGTCCGCCCCCTTGCGCGGCGAGGGGCTTGCCCCCGCGTTGGCGGGCGGCGGCATGCCGCGGGCCTTGCCGGGCCTCGCTTCAGCGCGCGTCGAGCGGGTCGCGCACGCCCAGCGGCCGGTGTTCGTCGACCGGCAGCGGCGCCAGCGGCGAGCTGTACCAGCCGCTGACGCGGCCGGCGTCGAATTCGATGCGCGAAGGACCGTATTCCCAGACGTTGCCGCGAGCGAAGGTGGGTACGCCCAGCAGCGCACGCACGTCTTGCTGCGGGCTGCCGACGCGGATCAGCGTCTCGCGCGGGGGCGGCGTGGGGCCGTCCGTCGCGGACGGCGCATCCGTCGTGGCCGGGGCGGGCGCGGTCGGCGTGCGCACGGGGCGACCGAACTCGGTGAGCGACCAGATGCCGAGCGCGAGCAGGGCCAGCGCGGCCAGCGCACGGCCGCGCCGCGGGCGCCGGTGCGGCGGGCGCGGCGACGCGGCGCGTGGCGGCGCCGGGGCCGGCTCCAGTTCGGCCGCATGCGGCAGCCGCCCGAAGCGGAGCTGATGGTCGCGCAGCCGTCGGCGCGCGGCGGCGAGCGCAGCCAGCGCGGCGCTGGCGTCGGGGTCGTGGGCGTTGCGCGGATGCCGGTCCGGGTGCAGCGCCATCACCCGCGCGCGATAGCGGGCCTCGACCGCGCCGTAATCGGAGCCGGGTGCGAGGCCCAGGTGCGCATAGGCCTGCAGAAGTTCGAGGCGATCGTCCACGCTGGCCCTGCCGTCGTGTTCGCAGCCATATGATATGACCATTGTCAAGCTTTGTATTCTGAATTTGAGAAAAAAGTCACAAAATTGGAACCGCCTGGGGTAAGATCGGTCCCGTCCTGGGGGTGGGAGGGGTTACCGATGAGGCACGCCGTCCGCTTGTTCGCGCTTTGCGCGCTGCTGCTTGGCCTGGCCGGCTGCGCGTCGCCGGCCGCCAAGGCGCCGCCGCCCGCCACGCCGGCGGATGCGCTCAGCGCCGCTCCGTACCGCATTGGCGTCGATGACGTGGTGCAGGTATCGGTGTGGCGCAATCCCGATCTGTCGGTCACGGTGCCGGTGCGCCCGGACGGCATGATCTCGGTGCCGCTGGTCGGCGACGTGCAGGCCGGCGGGCACACTCCCGAGGAAGTCGCGGCCACGATCCAGGACAAGCTCGCCGCCTACGTGCGCGATCCCAAGGTGGCCGTGATCCTGAGCGAGTTGCGCAGCCACGAGTTCCTGTCCCGTGTGCGCATCACCGGCGCGGTGCGCAACCCGACCACGCTGCCCTATCGGCAGGGGATGACCGTGCTCGACGTCGTGCTCGCCGCCGGCGGCATCAATCAGTTCGCCTCGCCCGACCAGACCATGCTGTACCGCAAGAAGGGCGGCGGCACGGAGTCGTTCCGCATCCATCTGGGCGGCATGCTCAAGCGCGGCGACCTCGGCACCAACTACACGCTGCAGCCGGGCGACGTGATCACCGTCCCCGAGCGCGCTTTCTGAACGGAGCCGCCATGAACGCAGGAGAAGATAGGTCGCTGCTGCTGGAACAGGTGCCGACGCTGCTGCGCGAGCTTCGCGCGCGTCGCCTCGCCCTGGCGGCGGCGTTCGCGGCGGTCGCGATCGTCGTCGCGCTGGCCGGCCTGCTGTGGCCGGCCAAGTACGAGTCGGCGGCGACGGTGCAGGTGATCGAGCGCAACATCATCCAGCCGCTGATGGAAGGCCGCGCGGTCGCCACCGGCGTGTCCGATCGCGCGGCGATCGCGCGCGAGGTCATCTTCAGCCGGCGCATCCTCAACGAAATCATGACGACGGGCGGCTGGCTCAAGAACCGCCCGAGCCCGCGCGAGCAGGAGCTGATCGCGGAGCAGATCAAGCGCCGCATCACCATCTCCAGCCCCGGCCAGAACCTGATCCGCATCGCCTACGCGGATTCCGACCCGGAACGCGCCTACCACGTCGCGCAGAGGTTCGCCGAGCTGTTCATTTCCGAGAGCCTGGCGGCGAAGGAGCGCGAGAGCCGCGACGCCTTCCAGTTCATCGCCGGGCAGGTCGACGACTATCACCGCAAGCTGACCGATGCCGAGGAGCGCCTGAAGGCATTCCGCGAAAAGAACGCCGACGCGCGGCCGGGCAGCGATGCCGACGTCACCGCGCACATCGGCCAGTTGCGCAGTCGCATCGAGGATGCGCAGACCCAGATAGCCGAAATCGACATGCGCGAGAGCAGCCTGGGCAGGCAGATCTCCGGCGAGAGCGAGCTCAGTGGCGTGGTCACGCGCGAGAGCCAGTACCGCGAACAGATCGCCGAGCTGCAGGCCAAGCTGGACACGCTGCGCCTGAGCTATACCGACGAGTATCCCGATGTGGTTGCGTTGCGCCACCAGATCAACGACCTCAGTGCGCAGTTGGCACAGGCCCAAGCCGCGCGCGCGCAGGCGCAGGCAAGCGGCCAGCCGACCGCATCGAACGTGGTGTTCAACCCCATCTACCAGCAGATGCGCGGCGACCTGACCAAGGCGCGCAGCGACCGCGCGGCGCTGGTCGCGCGCATCGCCGACAGTCGCAGGCTGCTCGCGGATGAGGTCGAGCGCGGCAAGCGCGTCGCGGCTTCCGAGGCCACGCTGGCCGAGCTGACCCGCGATTACGAGGTGAACCGGGACATCTACCAGGATCTGCTGAAGCGCCGCGAAGGCGCGCGCCTGTCCATGCAGATGGATGAGGAGCATCAGGGCCTGACCTTCCGCATTCAGGAAGCCGCGGCGTTGCCGCTGCTGCCGTCCGGGCTGCGCTTCGTGCATTTCCTGATCATCGGCCTGGTGCTGGGCGCGTTGTTGCCGCTGGGCCTGCTGGTCGGCGTGGTGCGCTTCGATCCACGCGTGCGCGACGCCCAGTTGCTGACCCGCGACTTCGGTCTGCCGGTGCTGGTGACGGTGCCGGCGTTCGCGGGCGCGGTTGCCCGCGAGCGCGACCTGCGCATCAACATGCGGGCGCTGGCGCTGGTCGCGCTGGTGGTGGTGGCCTATGCCGCGCTGGCGTGGTTGCGCGTGATGAGGTGGGTATGAGCCAGGCAAGCGATACGGAAGGGCGCGGCGCGGCGGTGACCTCGCTGGTGGAGGGGGAGCGGCGGTTCCGCCTTGCGCAGACTTCGCGCGAGATGATCGCGCGCATGCGCGAACCCGGGCCCAGGGCCGCGGAGGAGCTGGATTGCCGCGGCCTGCTCAACCCGGCGCCGTCGGCGCGCCGGTTCGCCGACGTGTTCCGTGACCTGCGCACGCAGCTGATCGCGCGCCATCGCGGCGAGAACTTCAGCGTGATGGTGGCGCCGGTCACCGCCGGCGCGGGCGCCAGTTTCGTCGCCACCAACCTGGCGCTGGCATTCGCGCTGGACGAGGCCAAGACCGCGCTGCTGATCGACTGCAACCTGCGCGAGCCGAGCCAGGATCGCCGCCTCGGCGTCGCCACGCACGCGGGCTTGTCCGACTTCATCGATGACCCGGGCATCGGCATCGAGCACATCATCTACCCGACCGGCATCCCGCGGCTGCGCCTGATCCCGGTCGGCACCCATCGCGAAGGTTCCAGCGAGTATCTGTCGAGCATGCGCATGCGCGCGCTGCTGGCGCACCTCAAGGAACGCTACCCGGATCGCTACCTGGTGCTGGACGCGCCTGCGCTGGATGCGGCCCCCGACGCGCGCGTGCTCGGCGAGCTGGCCGACTGTGCGGTGGCGGTGGTGGGTTACGGCGAGGTCACCGCGGAAGCGGTGCGCGACGCGGTGGCTGCACTGGACCCGGCCCGTTTCGCCGGCGTGGTCTTCAACAACGTGCCCTGAGGAGCTTGCCATGGCTGCGAGGAAGCTTGCCTTGGCGTATCTGGCCGGAGCCGTCCTGACCGGACTTGCCGCACATGCACAGGCGGATCCGCTGCGTTGGGGGGCGGATTTCGGCATCGAGCATTCGGACAACATCAACCTGAATCCGACCGACACGTTGTCCGCGACCGCACTGATTCCGTCGCTGCTGCTCAGCTGGCAGGATCAGGGCACGCGCTACCGTGGCGCGGTGGCCGGTACCTTTTCCTATTACCACTACACGCAAGGCAACATCGGCAACCAGTGGTTGGGAGATGCCAGCGGCAAGCTCGACTGGCTGCTGCTGCCGGGGCGCCTGTACTGGGCGTTCGAGGATTATGTCGGCCAAGGGCCGGTGGACGTCCTGCGGGCAAGCACGCCGGAGAACACCCAGCGTACCAACGTGTTCGTCACCGGCCCGACGATGACCATCCGCCTCGGCGCCGCCACCGAGTTCCAGGGCGATCTGCGCTACGTCAGCAGTACCGCCAACAAAACCCAGGAATTCAACTCCGACCGCGGCCAGGCTGCGGTACGTCTGCTGCGCGACGTGACCCCGCTGTCGAAGGTGTCGTTCAACCTGACGGGTCAGGACGTGCGGCTGCGCGAAGAGGCGCTCAAGCCCAACGACTACCGACGCTACGACGCCTTCTTCGGCTACGTGTACGACGGCCCGCGCCTGCACATGCAGGCAGCGGCTGGCGCGAGCAAGCTCCGCTTCGACGACGGCCGCGATTTCCACAAGCCATACGCGCAGGCGCTTGGCAGGATCGAGGCGAGTTCGCGCGGCGTGTTCACGTTCGAGCTCGACAATCGCCTCTACGACACCGCGGAAGACCTGATCGCGCGCGCACCGGATCCGCAGGGGTTCTTCGACCCCTTGAGCGAGGTGAACATGCGCACCACCACGATCAGCCCCGACGTGTACATGGATAAGGAGGCGCAGCTTGGCTATACCTGGCGCGGACCACGGCTGGAGGTGCGGCTCGGCGGCTACTGGCGCAAGCAGGAATTCCTGACCCTGACGAATTTCGACCAACGCTCGAGCGGGCCTGCGCTCGACGTCCTGTACGCGCTGACGCCGAACACCAGCATCGCCGGCTTCGCCACTCGCGACGTCACCCGCTACTCCGCTTCCTCGCGCGAGGACCATCTCGGCCTCTACGGCGTGAGCCTCGGCCATCAGTTGGCGCGCGAATGGTCGGTTGGCCTCCAGTACGCACGGCGCAAGCAGACCAGCACCGATGCGACCCAGGAGTACACCGAGAATCGCGTGCTGCTGACGTTGAGCTACCGGCCGTCCGGCGCCTGAGCCGCCGACCACATGCGCACCGCGCCCGCCATCCTGATGTACCACGCCGTCGGCGCCGGCGCGGACCCGTATTACACGGTGGCTGCGGGTGAATTCCGCGCCCAGCTCGATTGGGTCGCGCGACAGGGCGGCGCGCGATCCAGCGTGGCCGATGTGCTCGCCGGCGCACGGGCGCCGGTAGTACTGATCACCTTCGACGACGGCCACATCAGCAACTACGAGCGCGCATTTCCGATGCTGCTCGAACGCGGCCTGCGTGCGGAGTTCTTCGTGAATACCGCCCATGTCGGCCAGCCCGGTTTCATCGATTGGGGGCAGCTGCGCGAAATGGCCGAGGCGGGCATGTCGATCCAGTCGCACGGCCACACGCACCGCTATTTCACCGCGATGACGTCGGCCGAGCTGCGCGAGGAGCTGGTGCGCTCGCGCGCGCTGATCGGCGAAAAGTTGGGAACACCGGCGACGCTGCTGGCGCCGCCCGGTGGGCGCATGGATGCGCACTTACCTGCGCTTGCCGCCGAGCTTGGCTACGTGCGCGTACTGGCTTCGCAGCCTGGTTTGTGGCGGCGGCCGGATACCGACGTGCTGCCGCGTCTGGCAGTGACCGCGGCGCATCGTGGCGAGGCATTCATCCGGCTGGCCGCGCCGGGCCGCGGCCGGCTGGCGCTGGCGCGTCTGCGCTACGGCGCGCTGGCCGCGGCCAAGCGCGCGTTGGGCGACGGCCGCTACGAACGCGTGCGCGCCAGCCTGTTGGGCCAGGACGGAGGGGAGTGAACGCGCGTGATCGAGGCTCTGTTCTGGCTGGCGCTGGCGCTGATCGCTTACGCCTACGCGGGTTACCCGCTGCTGCTGGCGCTGCAGGCGCGGCTGCGTCCGCGGCCGACCGTGGTGCGCCCATGGCAGCCGACCGTCAGCGTAGTGCTGGCAGTGCATGAGGGTGTCGCCGAGATCCCCCTGAAGCTCGCCAATCTGCGCGCGCTCGACTACCCCCATGACCGCATCCGGTTCGTCGTGGTTTCCGACGGCAGTGCCGGCGCGACAGTGGCCCTGCTGCAGCGCGAGGCTGCAGCGGACCCGCGTTTGCACGTGCTGATCGTGGCGCAGCGGCGCGGCAAATCCGCATGCCTCGCGGATGCGGTCGCAGTGGCGGACGGTGAGGTGCTGCTGTTCACCGATGTGCGCCAACGCATCGAGCCCGACGCGTTGACGCGGCTGACCGCTGCGCTGGCCGACCCCACGGTCGGAGCGGCCAGCGGCGAACTCGGCTTCGAGAGCGACCACGGCGGCTACGGGCGCGGTATCGACGCCTACTGGCGCTACGAAACGTGGCTGCGCCGGCTGGAGTCGGCGAGCGGCTCGCTGGTCGGGGTGACCGGCGCGCTGTATGCCGCGCGCCGCGAGGCGATTGGCGCGATCCCGCCCGACCTGATCCTCGACGACATGTGGATTCCGCTCGGCGTCGCCGCGCGCGGCTACCGCGTGATCGCGGTTCCGCAGGCGCGGGCCTGGGACCGGCCCAGCGACGATCCGAGGCGCGAACGCGCCCGCAAACGCCGCACACTCGCCGGCAACTACCAGCTGATCGCAAGTTGGCCGGCGCTGGCGCGTCCGGGGGGGCACCCGCTGTGGTTTCGCCTATGGAGCCACAAGTTTCTGCGGCTGGCCGTGCCGGCGTTGCTGGCGCTGGCGCTGTGCATGAATTGCCTGCTGTGGCCGCAAGGCGGCATCTACCGGGTCGCCCTGGCAGCGCAAGCTGCCGCCTACGCGCTTGCGCTGGCAGGCTTCGCGAGCGCCAGCGCGATGCGGCTGGCGCCGGTGCGCTTGTGCGCGGTGTTTGTACAGCTCAACGTCTACGCCGTACTTGGCTTGCTGGACTTCCTGCGCGGGCGCAGCAGCGCGATCTGGCAGCCCGACTCCCTGCCTGGAGGCGCGCAGTCGTGACGCCAACCACCGCCCCCAAGCGCGTGCTCTACGTGGTTTCGCTGTTTCCGTGCTGGTCGGAGACCTTCATCGTCCGCGAAATCGAGGTGCTGCTCTCGCGCGGTGTCGACGTGCGGATACTGTCGCTCAAGCCGCCGCAGGAGAGCCTGGTGCACGAGCGCGCCGCGCGGTTGCTGGAGCGCACCCTGCATCCGCGCCCACCCGTCGCCACGGCGCTTGCAAGCCTGTGGCTCGCGGTGCGCCATCCCGTCACCGTTCTCGGCTTCGGCGCGCGGCTCGTGGCCGGGCTCTGGCGGCAGCCGTCGAAATTGGCCAAGAGCGTTGCCGCGCTGACCCGCGCAGCGGGACAGTTCGAGTGGATCCGCCGCTTCGACCCGGACGTGGTGCATGCACCTTGGGCGACTTATCCCGCGACCGTCGCCTGGTTCCTGTCGCGGCTGCTGCGGCGCCCCTTCACGTTTACCAGCCGTGCCCACGACATCTTCATCGAAGACCAGATGATGGCGGACAAGCTCAGGCATGCGGCGCTGGCGGTGACCATCACGCGCCACAACGTCAGCCATCTGTCGCGCTGGATGCGGTCGCCGGGGGAGATAACGGTGCAGGTCGTGCACTCCGCGCTCGATCTGGCCGACATACCTTACGTGGAGGGCGGTCGGCTGCCGCACAGGCTGCTTTCGGTGGGGCGTCTGGACCCGATCAAGGGTTTCGACGTGCTGCTGAACGCGTTGGCTGTACTGCGCGACCGCGGCGTCGCCTTCGAGAGCGTGATCATCGGCGAGGGCGCCGAGCGCGCGCGATTGCTTGCGTTGCGCGATGCGCTCGGGCTCGCCGACCGGGTCGTCTTCATCGGCGCCAAGCCGCAGGCCGAGGTGCATGCGGCGATGGCGCAGGCCACGTTGATGGTCATGCCGTGCGTGGTGACCGACGACGGCAATGCCGACGGCATCCCCAACGTATTGACCGAGGCCATGGCGAGCGGACTGGCCGTCGTCAGCACGCGGGTCTCGGGAATCCCGGAGCTGGTCGACGATGGCGTGAACGGACTGCTGGTGCCTCCGCGCGACCCGCTGGCGCTGGCCGAAGCGGTTGCCGGGATGCTGGCCGACCCCGAACGCCGCAACGCGTTCGCGCGCGAGGGGCGGCACAAGGTGGAACGCGATTTCAACGTGCATATCGAGGCGGGCCGCTTGCTCGGGCATTTTTCGGAGGTCGTGCATGGCTGAGTCCCTGCGCGTGCTGGTGGTGACGGACGAGATGGAGGTCGGCGGCAGCCAGCGCCAGATTTCCCATCTGCTCGGCAGCCTTGCCCGTCGTGCCGACTACCACGTCGACCTGCTCTATTTCCGCGAGCATTCATTCCTGGTCGATGTGCTCGCGGAGCATGGCGTGCACGCGACTTGCCTGCCCAAGCGCCGTCGCGTCGATCTCGCCTTTCTGCGTGCGCTGCGCGCATTCCTGGCGGCCGGGCGCTTCGATGTCGTGCACGCCTATTCGCTGACTGCGGAATGCTGGGTGAGCCTGGCGATGCTCGGTTTGCGCCCGCGCCCGCGCATGATCGCCACCGTGCGCGGTACCTTTCACGTCTATCGCCGCTGGCAGTGGTGGGCCAAGCGATGGGTGTTGGCGCATGCGGACGCGGTGATCGCCAACGCGCGTGCGGGCGCCGACTTGGCCGCCGCCCGCACCGGCCATCCGCGCGGGCGGATCGACGTGATTCCAAACGGCGTGCCGCTGCCGTCGCCACGAGATCACGAATCGGTGCGCATGCGTTCCTGTACGAAGGGCGCGCAACGCATCTGCGCTTTGTTCGTCGGCAGGCTGGTTCTTGAAAAAGGGCTCTCCTTGCTGTTGGACGCGCTGGCCGCGTTGCCGCCGGCGCGGCGTCCGCTGCTGACGCTGGCCGGCGATGGGCCGCTGCGCAGCGAACTCGAGCTGCAGGCGCAGGCGCTCGGCCTCGACGACGACGTGATCTTCCTCGGCGTGCGCGACGACGTCGGCATGCTGATGGAAAGCGCCGATTTCCTGGTGCTGCCATCGCACGAGGAGGGGCTCTCCAACGTGGTGATGGAGGCGATGGCGCACGCACTGCCGGTGCTGGTGTCGGACGCCGGCGGCAACCCGGAGCTGGTCGAGGACGACCACACCGGGCTGGTGTTCCCGCGCGGCAACGGCGCGCAGCTGGTGCGCGCGCTCGAGCGCATGGCCGACGACCGCTTGCTGCGCGCGCGCCTCGGCGCCGCAGCGCGCGCGCGTATCGCCGAGACGTTCACGATCGAATCGATGGTGCGGCGGACCGAGGCCGTCTACCTTCGACTGCTGGGGAGCGAGGCATGGATGGAGCGGAAGGAAGCGGCATGAGCGCCACGCGCGTGTGCGGCGACCTGCTGATCGCGGCAGGACCGGAGGCGGCGGCGTGGCTGGCCGCGCAGCCGCACGGTGCCGCGAGCTGCATCGGCGACGCGCGCCTGCGCGCGCGCCTCGACGGCGGCGCGCAGGCGCGCCACGAGGGCGACGTGCAAGCGTTCGGGCTGTACGACCTGATTGCCGGCGAGCCGGCCGACACGCTGGCGGCGTGCGCGCAGCGGCGCGATCCGGCGCCGCTGTGGGCCGATCGCCGCGGCCGTTTCGCCGAGGCGCTGTGGGACGGCGACGCGCTGGCCGTCGCCAACGACCACTTCGACACGATTCCGCTGTACTACCTGCAGGCGCCCGGCCTGCTGCTGGTGGCGACGCGGCTGCGCACGCTGCTGGCGGCGCCGTGGTGCGCGCGCGAGGCGGATCCGCTGGCGGTCTACCACTACCTCAACTTCAGCTGCATCCCGGCGCCGGCCACGATCTGCAGCGGCGTGCGCCGGCTGCCGCCGGGCAGCGTGTTGCGCTGGCGCGGCGGCGAGGTCGGGATCACGCGCTACTGGCGCCCGACCTACGCCGAGGACGTCGATGGCGACGAAACCCTGCGCGCACGGGAACTGGCCGCACAGATCCGCACCAGCGTCGAGGCCTACCGTCCGCCTGCGGACGACCGCTGGGGCTGCTTCCTCAGCGGCGGCACCGATTCCAGCAGCGTGCTGATCCTGTTGTCGCGGCAGCAGCCGGGCACGCGCGTGCCGAGCTATTCGATCGGTTTCGCGGAGCAGGGCTACGACGAGCTCGGTTTCGCCCGCATCGCCGCCGAAGCCGCGGGCGCGGACGCCCACTACGGCGTGGTCGACATGCGGCAGACGCTGGACCTCGCGCCGCGCCTGGCCGATATCTACGACCAGCCGTTCGGCAATGCTTCGGCGGTGCCGACCTACGCCTGCCTGGCGCTGGCACGCGGCGACGGCGTGCGCACCATGCTCGCCGGCGACGGTGGCGACGAGATCTTCGGCGGCAACCAGCGCTACGCCAAGGACCGCATGATGGATGCCTATTACCGCCTGCCGCGCCCGCTGAAAGCGCTCGGCGGCGCGATCGGGCGCGCGGTTTCGGGCGGCCGCGTGCATCTGCTGAACCGGATCGGCAACTTCGTCGAGCGCGCGGCTTTGCCCAACCCCGACCGCTTCTACACCGACGACTCGTTCGGCTCGGACCACTACGAGGCGCTGCTCGCGCCGGAATTCGCCGCGCAGGTCGAGCGTGACGCCTCGCTGCAGGCGATGCGCGCGATCTACGCCGAGGGCCAGGCGCGTGCCGAGCTGCATCGGCTGATGTACCTCGACCTGATGATGGCGATCGCGCAGAACGACCTGGTCAAGGTGCACGGCGCCGCGCGCGCGCAGGGCGTCGACGTGCGCTTCCCCTATCTCGATCCGGACCTGGTAGAGCACACCGGCAGCCTGATGGCGCACTACAAGGTGCGCGGCCTGCACAAGCGCTACCTGTTCAAGCGCGCGCTGGCCGACGTACTGCCGCAGGCGATCCGCAGCAAGAAGAAGCAGGGCTTCGGCCTGCCGATCGCGGTGTGGATGAAGGACGCGCCGGCATTCCGCGCACTGGTCACCGATACGCTGGGCTCGCGGCGTGCGCGCGAGCGCGGCTGGTTCCGCACCGATTTCGTCGAACGCCTGCTGCGCGAGCACGTCGCCGGCGCCTGGGACTATTCCGCGCCGCTGTGGGCGATGCTGCAACTGGAGCTTTGGCTTGAACGCCATCTCGACCCGAACTGAGCCTTGCCGCATGCGCGTGCTGATGGTGCTGGAGAGCAGCTTTCCGACGCGCGGCGGCGGCGGCGCCGAATCGCAGTTGGCAACGCTGTCGCGCGGGCTGCGTCGGCGCGGCGTGCGCGTGCTGGTGGTGACGCCGCGGCGCCACTACCGGCATAAGCTGGAACCGCTCGGCCGATACGCGGGCGCCGCGGTGCGCCGGATCGGCTATCCGCAACTGCCCGGGCTGGGCGCGGCGGTGCTGCTGGCGCGCCTCGCCCTGCTGCTGGTCACGATGCGGCGGCGGGTCGACGCCGTGCACGTGCACATCGCGCACCACATGGCGCTGGTCTGCTGCGCGCTGGGGCCGCTGCTCGGCCTGCGCGTCGTGGTCAAGGTATCGGGTTGGTGGGAACTGGAGCGCGGCCTGCTCGCTGCCGACAAGCGCGAGGGCTGGCGCGGCCGCCTGGCGCGCCGCCTGCTGCGCCGGGCCTATGCATTCCAGGCGATCAGCCGGCGCGTCGCCGACGCGCTGCAGCGCGAAGGCTTCGACCCCGCGCGCATCCGCCTGCTGCCGAACGCGGTCGACCTCGACCGTTTCCGTCCGCATGCGGGCGCGGAGGAGGGGCCGCCGACCGCGATGTACGTCGGCCGGCTGGTGCCGGAGAAGGGCCTCGATACGCTGGTCGAGGCGCTGGCGCGGGTGCCCGGATTGCGGCTGCGCCTGGTCGGCGAGGGCGTCAGCGGCGACGCGCTGCGCGTGCAGGCGGACGCGCTCGGCCTGCGCGACCGCATCGAATTCATCGGCCACAGCGAACGCATCGGCGACGAGCTGGCGGGTGCGCACTTCGGCGTGCTGCCGTCGCTGATCGAGGGCCTGTCGAACACGCTGCTCGAGTACATGGCCGCCGGCCTGCCGGTGGTGGCCTCGCGGGTCAGCGGCAGCGAGGATCTGGTCGAGCCGGGCGTGTGCGGCTGGCTGTTCGAACCGCGCGATGCGGACGCCCTCGCCGCCGCGCTGGCCGAGGCGGCGGCGCTGCCGCGTGCGCGCCTGGAGGCGATGGGCGCCGCGGCGCGTGCGCGGGTGGCGCGCTACGCCGGCCTGGACAGCGTGCTCGACCGCCTGCTGCGGTTGTACCAAGGCGACGACACCGTGCCCGCAGTCGGCGCGGCGCGCCTGAGTGGAGGCTGAGCCATGTGTGGAATCATTGGCGCGATCGCCTTGCGTCCGGGGATGCTGCCGGCGCGCGCGGTCGGCGAACGCATGAATGACCTGATCCGGCATCGCGGACCGGACGACGCCGGCCTCTTCCACGACGGCGATGTCATGCTCGGCATGCGCCGGCTGGCAATCATCGATCCGGCCAGCGGTCAGCAGCCGGTGTTCGGCAGCGACCGCCAGGTGGTGGCGGTATTCAACGGGGAGATCTACAACTTCCGCGAGCTGCGCGAAGAGCTGGAGGCCGCCGGGCATCGCTTCCGCACACACTCCGACAGCGAGGTGATCGTGCATGCCTACGAGCGCTGGGGCGAGGCGGCGATCGCGCGACTGGACGGCATGTTCGCGATCGCACTGTGGGACCGCCGCCGCGGCCGGCTGCTGCTGGCGCGCGATCGTTTCGGCAAGAAGCCGCTGTTCATCCACGAGCGCGACGGCGTGCTGGCGTTCGCCAGCGAGCTGAAATCGCTGGTAGCGCTGCCGGGCTTCGAGCGCACGCTGGATCCGGATGCCGTCGCCGACTACGTGACCTTCGGCTATGTGCCGACGCCGCGATCGATCTTCGCCCGCGTGCGCAAGCTCGAGCCGGGGCACTATCTCTGCGTGGAAGGCGGGCGTGCGCGCACGGAGCGTTACTGGGAGCTTGCCTACACGCCCAAGCTGACGCTGCCGGAAGCCGATGCCGAGGCGACCCTGGCCGAGCACCTCGAGCGGGCGGTGCGCATGCGGCTCGTCTCCGATGTGCCCTTCGGCGCATTCCTGAGCGGCGGCCTCGACTCCTCCATCGTGGTCGCGCTGATGTCGCGGATGCTGGCGCAGCCGGTGAAGACCTTCAGCATCGGCTTCGCCGAGGCGCGCTTCAACGAGCTGGAAGACGCGCGGCTGATCGCACGCCATTGCGGCACGGAGCACCACGAGCTGAAGGTCGCGCCGGATGCGGTCGAACTCGCGCACGATCTCGCCTGGTACCTCGACGAGCCGTTCGCCGACTCGTCGGCCATTCCGACCTATCTGGTCGCCAAGATGGCTGCGGGGTCGGTGAAGATGGTGCTGACCGGCGACGGCGGCGACGAGCTGGCGGCCGGTTACAAGCGCTACGCCTACCATCTTGCGCTGCAGAGCCTCGGCATCCTGCGCGGGCCGGCGGCTGTGGCCCTGGATCTGTCCGGACGGGTGATCGCGGGGATACGCGGCCAGCGCTTCCGGCGCGTGGCCGAACGTCTGCGCCAATCGTTCCCCGAGAGCTACCTGAGCAGCGTGGCGATGATCCGCCCGGCACTCGCCGGCGAGCTGCTGTGCCACCCGCGCCGCGACGCGGACCACTATGTCGCGCTGGCATCGCATTTCGCGGGGGGCGGCAGCGAGCTGGACCGCATTCTTTCCGGTGACGTGGCCAGCTATCTGCTCGACGACATCCTGGTCAAGGTCGACCGCATGACCATGGCCAATTCGCTGGAGGCGCGCGCCCCGCTGCTCGATCACCACCTGTTCGAGTTCATGGCGCGCCTGCCCGATGCGATGAAGCTCCGCGGCTTGCGCGGCAAGCGCTTGCTGCGACAGGTGGCGCGTCGCTGGCTGCCGCCCGCTGCGCTGGACAAGCCGAAGCAGGGCTTCTCGATTCCGCTGGCCGACTGGTTCCGCGGTCCGCTGCGCGGGCTGGTCGGCGACCTGATAGAGAGCCGCGCATTCCGCGAGCGCGGCCTGCTGCGGCCGGACGCGGCTCGGCGCCTGCTGGCGCAGCATGCCGCCGGCCAGGCCGACCATGCCGAACCCTTGTGGCAGGTGCTCATGCTGGAATTGTGGGCGCGCCGCTATCTCGATGCGCCGCTCGCACAGGTACCGCTCGCAGAAGCGGCAAACGCGTGAGGCCGACATGCTGAAAATGCTGCTGGCCGCGATCGTCGTCTACCTGGTCAACCAGATCCATTTCCCGTCGGAGCTGGGGCTGAAGGGGCTGAACGTCGCCAACCTGATGTTTCTGGTCGCGCTGCTCATGTTGCCGCGCGGACAGCCGCAAGCCCGCGAGCAGCCGATGCTCAAAGGCGCGCTGCTGCTGTTCTTCGGCATGCTCACGTTCGCGTTCATCGTCGCCCAGCTCGCGCGCCCCGGTGACATCCTGCAGGACGTCACCTACCTCAAGAACGCCATCTTCTACCCGCTGTTCTATTTCCTGTTCCTGGCCGCCGTGCGCGACATGCGCACGCTGAAGTTCCTGCTGTTCATGGTCCTGCTGGTGGTGGCGGTGGCGGCGCTGGAGGCGATCCGCGAGGCGCTCGACTACGGCATCGGGACGTTCGCGGAGAATCACCGCTCCGCCGGCCCGTTCGGCATGGATTACCGTTCCGCCAATCGCGCCGGCGTGTACTACGCGATGTTCCTGCCGCTGTTCGCTTCGGTGGCGCTCAATCTGCGCGACCGCAAATGGCTGCGCATGATCGCGCTCGGCGGCGTGCTGCTGACCGCGGCGGCGGTCGTGTTCACCTATTCCCGGCAGTCCTACTTCATCGCCCTGGCCGGCATCGCGATCCTGCTGATGCGGCGCGGCCTGTTCACGGCGCTGCTGTTGGGCGGAGTGATCGCCTACTCGATCACTTTGCTGCCGGTCGGTGTGACCGAGCGCGTCGAGCAGACGCAGCAGACCGGCGATTACGGCCAGGATGAGCTCGACCCCAGCACCGCCAGCCGCTTCGAGATCTGGCAAGGCGCCGTGCGCATGTGGAGCGAACAGCCCTGGGGCATCGGCCTCGACCGGTTCAAGCGGGAGATCGGCAACTATTCCGGGTTCAAGCACTTCGACGCGCACAACTTCTACGTCTTGACCCTTGCCGAATGCGGCATCCAGGGGCTCGTCGCGCTGCTGCTGCTGGCTGCGGCGCTGCTGCGCCTGGCGCGGCGCGCGCGAAGGCTCGCCTACGATGCCGAGAGCCGGACGCTGGCATGGGGCTTCACCGTGTGCACGATCTGCATGCTGCTCGGCAACCTCTACGGAAGTCCGTTCCTGGAAGGTACGGTGATGGGCGACTACTGGATCCTGTGCGCTCTGACCGAGCGTTACTTCCGCCTGCGGCAGGCCGAACGGGAGAATGCCGTCGGCGTGGTGGTGCCTGCGCCGGCCGAACGCGCGCCGGTGCCGGCATGAACGTCGCCGCGCGCCGCAGCACGCTGGGCGTCGCCGGGCTCAACTTCGGCGGCAAATCGCTTGCGGTGATCAAGACCATGCTGATCGCGGCGCTGTTCGGCGCCAGCGGCACGCTCGATGCGTTCTGGGTCGCGTACACGTTGCCGCTGCTGCTGCCGGGCGTGCTGACCAGCGTGATCACGGTCGCGTTCGTACCGCGCTTCATGAGCAGCCTGCAGGGACGGAGCGGCCCCGCGGCGTGGCGTGGGGCCAATACGCTGTTCACCCTGGTGCTGCTGATTGCGGTGGCAGCCGCGGTGTTGCTGTGGTGGGGGGCGGACGGTCTGGTGCACCGGCTGGCGCCCGGGCTGGCGCCCGACGTGCACGCCGAGGCGGTGCACCTGACCCGGCTGATGATGCCGGCGGTGCCGCTGCTGTGCCTGTCTTCGCTGCTGGCGGCGCTCAGCTACGCGAACGAACGCTTCATGTTTCCCGCGCTGGAAGGGGTTACGACCAACGTGATCGTGATCCTCACCGCGTTGGCGCTGTTGCACTCGATGGGCATCCAGGCGCTGGTGGTCGGCGTGCTCGGCGGCTTTATCCTGCAGTCGCTGCTGCTGTTGTGGAGCAATCGCACGCTGATTCGCGAAAGCCTGCGCCCGGCGGCGGCGTTTCGTCACCCGGACTTCCTCAAGCCGTTGGCGCACCTGCTGCCGCTGTTCGTCGGTTCGGCGGGATCGGTGCTGAACAGTGTGGTCAACCAGTACTTCGTGTCCGGACTGGACGCCGGTGCGATCTCGGCGCTGGCGTTCGCCGGCATGATCGCCGGCATGCCGGTGGAGGTATTCGCGCAGGCCGTGATGACCACCTACTACCCCGGGCTTGGGCGCAGCTTCGCTCGGCGCGACCACGCCGCGGCAGCCCACGCCCATGCGGACGGCCTGCGTTTCCTGCTGTTCCTGACCCTGCCTGCGGCGCTGCTGATTGCGCTGTTGGCGCATCCGTTGGTGGTGCTGCTGCTCGAACGTGGCCGCTTCGACGCCGTCGCCAGCACGCAGACCGCGGTCGTGCTGGCGCTGCTGGCGCCGAGCATCCTGATGCGTTCGGTCGCCTACCTGAACTACCGCGTGCTGCATGCCGCACTACGCCCGTGGACCCAGGTGGCCATCGGCCTGGTCGGCGTGACGTTGAACGTCGTGCTCAACGCGCTGTGGGTGCACCGGTACGGGTTGGCCGGCATCGCCGTGTCCACCACCGTATCCACCACGATTGCTGCCGCTCTGTCGTATGCGGCGGCGCGCCGTGCGCTGCAGGCGCCTGCGCCGCGTGGACTGCGCGCGGAGATGGCGACGCTGCTGCGCATGGCGCTTGCGCTGATCGTGCCTTCGGCGCTTGCCCTGCTGGTCGTGCGCGCGGGCGTTTCGTCCTGGCCACGCCCGCTGCAGGCGCTGCTGGAACTGGGCTGCGCCGTGCCGGGCGCGCTGTGTGCGGCGTGGGTCGGCTGGCGCGCCGGCCAGCCCGACCTGTGTGCCGTGATCGGAAGGGTCAGGCCGAGCTGGGCGAGGTAATGGATTTATTTTTTTTGTATACAAATAGAATAATTGTGTTCCATTAGTGGATAAATAATCAAAATAGGTATAAAAATCACGGAGTTGTTAGGTTTTCATTATAAACCGCCGCGAGAAAATGTGATGCGATTGGCAAACACCCAGCGTCGACGCCGGATAACCTCCGTTCTTGCGAACGGGCTCGCAATCCCGTACGCGCTCGCCGACTACGTTTCGCGCCAATCCTTCCAGCACACCCTGTGGCGGATCCTCATGCATGCAACCCGAAAACTGCTTCCGGTCGCGGCTGTCCTCGGGCTGATCGCCTGCACCATGACCCGGCAGGCCGAGTCGCAGACGGCGACCTCCGCCGGCCCGTGCGCGACGTTCTACGCGTCGGGCTTCCAGCTCCCGCAAGGCCAGATCGACGCGACCGTGCCGAACGTGGCGCGGCCGGCCAAGGGCGTAGTGACGAAGGACCCGGTGTTCGGCACCTGCGTGGTGCGCGCCACGGCGCACGACACCGAGGTGCAGCGCGCCTTCGAGCGCAACGACTACTCGCGCCGCGAGCCGTTCAACGCGGACATGAGCTACTTCT
>NZ_JBDKSX010000120.1:0-23623 GCF_039680435.1 Mizugakiibacter sp.
CCGAGGCCGCGGTCGCCGGCGCGCCGGCTTCGCGCGCCGGACGCAGCAGCGAATCGAAACGCCGGTCGAACGCCGCGTAGCGATAGGCGGGCAGGCAGTAGGTCCAGCCTTGCCAGCGCGCATTCAGCCGCGCGGCTTCGTCGGCCGCGGCGCGCGTCCCGGCCGGCGAAGCCGCCGCCGCGGCGGGCTCGGCCGTAGCGCGCAGGCGCACGAAGTTCTGCCCGCCCTGCCGCCATGCGTCGGCGTCGACGGTCAGCCCGTCCCAGGTGCGGAAGCGCGCATGCGCAGGCGCGGCGCCGGCGGGCGGCGTGCGCACCGAGGCGACGTAGACGTCGTCAAGCTCGAGCCCGGCAAGCGCCGCGGCGATGTCCTCCGCCGCGTACGGCGTGGCCAGCTCGCGCCGCCGTACGATCTCGCGCGCGCTGTAGTGGCTGTCGTCGCGATGCGTCTTGTACACGGTGAACGCCGGGCCGCCGGTCGGCGCCAGCGTCACCTCGCGCACGCGCGCGGCGGGAATGTCGGCGATTTCGCGCTCGAGCCAGTGCGCGGGATCCGCATCGACGCGCAGGTCGCCCATGGCCAGCCAACTGCGCGCCTCGCCCGGACGGCGCGCGAAGGTGCCGCCGGCGCGCGGGTCGTAGCGGCCGACGATCAGCGCCAGCGGCCGCGCCAGGCCGTGCAGCGCGACCTGCACGCCGCCCGCCCGCGGTTGCGCGACGTCCTCGACGCCGAGCACCGCGTAGCGCGCCGGATCGGCGGTCTTCGGTTCGGCCAGGCGCGCCTGCGCAAGCTGCAGCAGCAGGCCGCGCAGCGCGACGACGTCGGCCGGATAGCCGTGCCGCTGGCCGACCGTCCAGCCGGACGCGCCGCGCCGCAGCGTCACGCGCACGTCGCCGCCGGCGCCGACCAGGTCGACGCGGTCGACCGCGTTGACGTTCGCGGCCAGTTCCGGCAGCAGCGGCGCCGCGTTCCCGCCGAGGTCGACGGCCGGCGCGCGCCGCCAGTTCAGCGCGATCGCCGCCGCCACCGCCAGCGCGGCGAGCACGGCCAGCAGCAGCAGCGTGCGCGCCCTCACCACGGCTCGCCTCCGGCCGCGCGGCGGCGGCGCGCGCGCCGCCACGCGTAGGCCATCGCGACCAGCGTAAGCAGGATCGGCATCAGCGCGATGTCGAGGAACTTCAGGCGCGCGCCGAGCGCCTCGATCTCGGCGTCGAGCTGGCGCTGCACGTCGCGCAGCTCGCGGCGGATCGCCAGCTTGCGCTTGAGGAAGGCCTCCAGCTCCTGCTTCTGCGCGGGGCTGAGGATCTGCGCGTTGTCGCCGGCCTTTTCCTGCTGCAGGCCGGCCAGGCGCCGCTCGGTGTCGGCCAGCTCGCGCTCCAGCTCCGCCTGCTTGGCGCGGAAGCGCTCGTCGGCGCTGCGGCGCAACGCCTCGACGCGGGTGAACGGCCGGCGCGCGCTGGCGCGGCCGCGGATCGAGATCAGCTCGGAGGAGCCGGCCAGGTAATCGACCGCGTTGACCGCGAAATCGCCGTTGTTGGCGAACGCGTTCAGCAGGGTCTGGCCGAAGAACGGCGTCATCTGCACCCACAGGCGATCCGACAGCAGGTCGGTGTCGGCGACCAGCAGGATCTGCCCCGGCGCCCTGGCCGCGTCGAGGTGGCCCGCGCCCTTGCGCTCGGGGAAGGCGCTGCGGAAGCGGCCTTCGAGCCAGCCGGCGATCACGTAGTGCACGTTGTCCGGACGGTAACCGACCAGCAGCGCGCCGGGGTCGGGCTGCAGGCGCACGCGCGCGGCCGGCACGCGCATCGCATCGGCCGTGCTTTGCAGCAACGGCACCAGTTGCGCGGTGCTGTCCGGCGCGAGCGCGAAGCAGCCGGCGCTGGATACGTTGATGCTCTGCAGGTTGGCGGTGATCACGTCGTCGCGGTTGAGGTCCTCGGCGGTGTAGCCGAGCACGGCCGGATGGCGCACCGGCGCGGCGTCGGCGCTCATCGCGATCGACAGTGCGCGTGCGCGGTCGAGCACCACCGCGTCGGGGTCGTAGCTGACCCCCCAGGCCTTGAACAGGCGCGGCAGGTCGGAGCTGCGCGGCGCCAGCGACGCGATGCCGCCGTCGGCCGCGTCCGGCGCGACGTCGGTTTCGGCATCCGGATCGACGAACACCGCCAGCCGGCCGCCGCGCATCACGAACTGGTCGACCGCGTACAGCGCGTCGTCCGGCAACTGGCGCGGCTGCACCAGCAGCAGCACCTGCACGTCGGCGCCGATCGCCTGCGTGTGCTGCGCGTCGAGCACGCGCACGTCGAACAACTGGCGCAGTTCCTGCAGCACCGCCCACGGCGGCTGCGCGGCGCGGCTGCGCGGGTCGACGCCGCCGGCGAGCGGCAGGCGGCTGAGCACGGCGACCACCGGCTTGCGCGGCATGGTCAGGTCGTGGACCAGCTTGGCGATGTCGTACTCGAGGAACGCTTCCTTGTCCGGCTGGAAGAACGGGATCACCGCCTGGCCGTCGGTGGAGTTGGTGCCGACCAGGCCGAAGAACACCTTGGCGCCGCCGCTGCCGATCGGCGCCGCGGACAGGCCGGCGCCGGCGGCGCGGTCCTCGTCCTCGGAGAACGGCAGCGGATCGACCACTTCCAGTTGCAGCTTGCCGCGGGCGCGCTGCGCCATCTCCTCCAGCATCTCGCGCACGCGCTGCTGGTAGCTGCGCAGTTGCGGCAGGTCGCGGGTGGCGTGCTCGGAGAAGAACAGCGTCAGCCGCACCGGCTCGTCGATGCCGGCGAGGATCGCGCGGGTGCCCGGCGACAGCGTGTACAGATGGTCCTCGGTGAGGTCGATGCGCGCGCCGCGCAGGAGCTGGTTGCCGACCAGCACCAGCGCGACGAACAGCACGCCGAGCAGGGCCAGCGCGAGGACGACGGCGGATTTGCGGTGGTTGGACGTCATCGCGTCAGTCGGCCTTCTTGAGGTCGAGCAGCAGCGCGCCGGCGTACAGCCAGAACCCGATCACCAGCGCGAAGAACAGCAGGTCGCGCAGATCGAGCACGCCCTTGGCGATCGCCGCGAAGTGGGCGAGGAAGCTGAGCGAGGCGATGCCGTCCACCAGCGCCTGCGGCAGGAAGCTGCGGAAGAAGTTCAGCACCAGCGGGAAGCCGGCCAGCAGGAACAGGAAGCACGTCGTCACGGTGAGGATGAACGCCACGATCTGGCTGCGCGTCGTCGCCGATAGGCACGAGCCGATCGCCAGGAACGCGCCGGCCATCAGCAGGCTGCCGAGGTAGCCGGCCAGGATCGCGCCGTTGTCGGGCTGGCCGAGGTAGTTCGCGGTCAGCCAGATCGGGAAGGTCAGCGCCAGCGCGATCGCGACGAACGCCCACGCGGCGAGGAACTTGCCGAGCACCGCCTGCGTCATCGTCACCGGCAGCGTCAGCAGCAGCTCGATCGTGCCGCTCTTGCGCTCCTCCGCCCACAGCCGCATCGCCACCGCCGGCACCAGGAACAGGTACAGCCATGGCTGGAACTGGAAGAACGGCTGCAGGTCGGCTTGGCCGCGCTCGTAGAAATCGCCCATGTAGAAGGTGAGCGCGCCCGACAGCAGCAGGAAGATGACGATGAACACGTACGCCACCGGGGTGGCGAAGTAGCTGGCGAACTCGCGGCGGAACACGCCGAACATCGCGCTCATGCCGCGGCCTCCGCGGCCGGCCCGGTGGTGATGCGGCGGAACACCTCGTCGAGGCGGCCGCGCTCGAGCTGGATCTCGGTGATGCGGATGCCCTGCGCGGCGAGCAGCGCCTGCACATCGCCGAGGATCTGCCTGCCCTGGCGCGGGAACACGGTGATGCGGCCATCCAGCGGATCGACCTCGACGCTCTCCACCACCGGCAGGCGCTCCAGCGCCTCGCGCGCGGCGAGGCTGCTGACCGCGCTGAAAGATACCGCGCCGTGATAGCGCGAGCGCGCCTCCAGTTCGGCCGGCGTGGCGTCGGCCAGCAGGCGGCCGTGCGCGATGATCACCACCCGGTTGCACACCGCGTGCACCTCCTCCAGCAGGTGCGTGGAGATCACGATCGTGCGCTCGCGCGCCATCGCGTTGATCAGGCCGCGCACCTCGTGCTTCTGGTTCGGGTCGAGGCCGTCGGTGGGCTCGTCCAGGATCAGCACCTTCGGGTCGTGCACGATCGCCTGCGCCAGGCCGACGCGGCGCTTGAAGCCTTTCGACAGCGTGTCGATCGGCTGCTCCAGCACGCGCTCGAGCTGCAGCCGGCCGATCACCTCGTGCAGCCGGCGCCGGCGCTGCTCGGGATCGATGCGGCGCATGCGCACGATGAACTGCAGGAACTCGCGCACGCTCATCTCGCCGTAGCTGGGCGCGCCTTCGGGCAGGTAGCCGAGCGTGCGCTTGGCGGCCAGCGGCTCGGTCTCGACGTCGTGGCCGCACACCTTCGCCGAACCCGCGCTGGGCGCCAGGAAGCCGGCGAGCATCTTCATCGTGGTCGACTTGCCGGCGCCGTTGGGGCCGAGGAAGCCCAGCACCTGGCCGGGCTCGACGCGGAAGCTGATGCCGGCGACGGCGACGATGTCGCCGTAGAGCCGGGTGAGGTTGTCGGTTTCGATCATCGCGAGCCTTGCGCAGCGGATCCGTCGGCGCGCCGGCCGGCATCGCGCACGCCGCGGCGGGGCACGCGCCGGCGGATCGGACGACGGCGATTCGGCGTCGCCGCGCCCCGCGCGCCGCGGCGGCGGTCGTCGCGGCACGGGTCGACGGCGACAGGCAATGTACCGCATCGCCGCCAGGAAAGTTCCCGCGCCGCGCGCACGCGCGAGGAAAAGGGTTCCGGTGCCGTCGGCGGGCGCGGCCCCGGCCGCGATCCCGGATCGGCGGTCCCGGCGCAAGGCATCCCCTGCAGACGCTGGCGATCCGGGGCCGCAGCCCTTCCCGCGGCTACCGGCGAGGCGCGCCCGAAGCCGCGCTCCCGCGCCGGGGACGCGCCACGAAAAAGCCCTCCCCGCTCGCGCGGGGAGGGCCTCGTCAACACCCTGCCGCGGTGCGGATCAGGCGCCGGCCGCGGTGCTCGCCGGGGCGGGCGCCGGAGCGCTCGCGGCCGGCGCGGGCGCCGCCGGAAGGCGGCCGCTGGCCTGCTCGGGCGTCTGCGCCGGCGCATCGATCAGCGGCAGGTAGACCAGGAACTTCTGCGCGTCGTACGCGGTGACGTTCGGCGGCGTGATGTTCTGGTCGTAGTAGCGGTGCGTGACCTCGTCGAAGCGGTAGCCGTGGGTCAGCGCGTAGGCCTTCAGTGCCAGGCGGGTCAGCGGGATGCCGGCGGGGGTGCCGTCCCATTCGGCGATCAGCGCGTTGCCGCCAAAGGCCATGCGCGCGCGCACTTTGGCGTCGACGACCAGGTCGCCCTTGTCGTCGGTGCTGCCCGGCTTGAGGTCGGCCGGCGCCGGCGCCTGCTCGTCCTCGCCGGCGTCGGCGGCCTTGGCCGGCGGCGTGACGAGCTTGGTCAAATCGTAGCCGTTGGCACCCACGTTGATCGTCGTGGTGTTGATCGGCACGGCCACGTCGAACACGTAGTTCTCGTCGCCCCAGTCGGTGGTGAAGGTGGTGCGCGGGCCGTTGGCGCCGACACCCATCTTCTGCATCGCGGCGTTGATCTGGTCGACCGCGGTGGCGGTGGCGGCATCGACCTCTTCCAGCGAACGCGGCGCCTTGGTCGAGACGAACAGGATCGGCTGCGGCGTGGTCGGCACGATCTTGATCGCGACCTTGCTGTAGTCGACGTTCGGAATCGCCGCCAGCACGTTCTGCATGTTCTTCAGGCTGTACTGGATCAGCGAGTCGGGCTCGCCGTGCACGCTGTCCCAGGACAGGCCGGCCAGGCGCGAGATCAGGTTCCAGCCGTAATCGACGTCGTAGGACCAGGTGATCTTGACCAGCTTCTGGTTCTCGGCGCGCTTGAAGGCGATCGTGAACGTCTTGTCCTTGCCGTTCCAGTCGTTGTCCAGCGCCCAGGTCACCTTGCCGCCGGTGCCGAGCGGATCGAACTCGCTGGAAACGACCGTCAGGTTGCCGTTGCGGACGCGGCGATCGGTGCTGGTCCAGTCGATCTTCGCGCCGTCGCCGTAGGCCGGGCCTTCCAGCGTGTACTGCATCTTCGGATCGTACGCGCGCAGCACGGCGTACTCCGGGAAGCGGCGGAAATTGTTGAAGATGTCGTAAATGTGGCGGATGTCGTGGCTGACCTCGATCGAGCGCTCGGCATGGCCGTGGCTGGGCAGCGCCAGGCTGACCACCACCGCAAGCACGAGAACCATCACCACGGCAACGAGGAATTCAAGCAGGCGCGTCATTCCAAAGTTCTCCGGACGTCTTTCATCGGCACCGGAACGGCGCCGGGATACGATCGGCCAAGGCGCTCCCCAGGGGTGGGTGCGGCGGGCAGCGCACCGCCGAAGTGGACCATGTTACTTGCTCCCGGGCGCGAACGCTATCCGGCCTCCGGGCTTGCCGGAGCGATCAGACGATGCCCAGTTCCAGCGCTTTCAGCACGGCCCGCGTGCGGTCGCGCACGCCCAGCTTCGACAGGATGTTGGACACGTGGTTCTTGACCGTGCCCTCCGCCACGCCCAGCGAGTTGGCGATTTCCTTGTTGCTGTAGCCGCCGGCCATCAGGCGCAGGATCTCGGTCTCGCGCTCGGTCAGCGGGTCCGGCTGGTCGAGGCTGGAGAACTGGTTCTGGATGCGTCCCACGCCGGCGAGCAGGCGCTGCGTCACCACCGGCGCGACCAGCGAGCCGCCGGCGGCGACGGTCTTGACCGCCTCGACCAGTTGGTCCAGCGAGACGTCCTTCAGCAGGTAGCCGCGCGCGCCGGCCTTCAGCCCGGCCAGCACCAGCTGGTCGTCGTCGAAGGTGGTCAGGATGATCGTCGGCGGCAACTGGTTGCGCGCGGCCAGCGCGTTCAGCACGTCGAGGCCGCTCATGCCGGGCATGCGCAGGTCGAGCAGGACCACGTCCGGCTTGACCTGCGGGATCGTTTCGACCGCGCTCGCGCCGTCGCCGCACTCGGCGGCGACGCGGATGTCGTCGGTCAGCTCGAGCAGCGAGCGGATGCCCTGGCGCACCAGGGTCTGGTCGTCGACGAGACAGACGGAAATCATTGCAGCGGCCCCCGTTCGGTTCGCGCCCGCGCGCGCAGGGCGCTCACGTCGTGCCCCGCGTCTGCAGCGGCAGCCAGGCGTCCAGCGCAAAACCGCGCTCGTGCGCGGTGTCGATGGCGAGGCGGCCGCCGAATTCTGCCAGACGTTCGCGCATGCCGGTGAGGCCGTTGCCGGGGCGGATCTCGCCGGCGCCGCGGCCGTCGTCGCGCGCCTCCAGCTTGAGCTCGCCGTCGGCGGTGCGCTCGAAGCGCAGCGTCAGGTTGCGCGCGCCGGCGTGGCGCACGGCATTGGTGACGATCTCTTGCACGCAGCGCAGCACCACCTGCGCGCGGCGCGGATCCTCGACGCAGAAGCGCGGCGGCAGCTCCAGGCGCACGGCCAGCCCGGGCACGCCCTCGGTCAGCGAGCGCAGCGCCTGGGTCAGGTCCAGCGCGTCGTCCTGGCGCAGCTCGCTGACCACCTCGCGCACGTCGCCGAGCAGTTGCTTGGCCACCGCCTGCGCCTTGCGCACGTGCTCCCCGGCCGGCTCCGCGGCCAGGTGGCTGGCCACTTCGAGGTTGAGGCTGAGCGCGGTCAGGTGGTGGCCGACCAGATCGTGCAGCTCGCGGGCGATGCGCATGCGCTCGGTGATGCGGCTGGACTCGGCCAGCAGCGCGCGCGTCGCGCGCAGCTCGGAGTTCAGGCCGCGCAGTTGCTCGCGCTCCTCGGCCTGCTGGCGCGCCACCACCGAGGTGACGAAGGTCAGCGCGGAGAAGCCGAGGTACAGGCTGGCCTGCAGGAAGGCGTTGACCGGGTCCATGCCGAGGCTGGTGAACACCGGCACCAGCGCGAAGTTCTGCAGCATCATCCAGGCGATGCCGAGCGGCAGCGTCAGCAGCCACGGCAGCACCACCGAGACCAGCACCAGCAGCAGCGCCGACAGGCCGCTCTGGCTGTACCAGCCCACCGCCATCGCGGTGCCGGTCAGCACCAGCAGGCCGAACAGTTTGACGCCCCAGTAGCGGCGCGAGCCGAGATTGCGCGTCAGCAGCCAGTAGCTGAGCCCGAACGCGAGGTAGCACAGCACCCAGGCCAGCAGCGCGAAGCTCGGCTGGTCCAGCGCGTCGAGCCGGCCCAGCGCCCAGTCCACGCGCAGCAGCGGAATGCCCGCGCAGACGTAGGCGAACAGGCCGGCATAACGCAGCAGGCGGATGTGATTGAAGGAAACCCAGGACATCGCGGCCATCATAGGCGGCCCGTGCGGCCCCGCAAGCCAACCGACGGCACGGACGGGCCGCTTACGCGCGCTTAACGGATCGCCGCGTCATGCCCGCGCCGGGCGTCGCATGCCATAATCGGCGGGTAGATCGCGTCGGCGCAGGGGGCCGGCGACCGTACCCCGCAGCTTTCCGGAGCAAGAATGGCTCTAGCCATCCGCGACGTGCGCGAGACCGACCTCGACGCCGTCCTCGCCTTGAACAATGCCGCCGCCCCCGCGATCCTGCCGCTGGAGGGCGCGCGCCTGCGGCGCTTCCACCAGGTCGCCGACTACTTCCGCGTCGCCGAGGTCGACGGCCACCTGGCCGGCTTCCTGATCGCGCTGCGCGAAAACGCCGACTACGGCAGCCCGAACTTCCGCTGGTTCCGCAGCCGCTTCGAGCAGTTCGTCTACATCGACCGCATCGTCGTCGCCAGCGCCTACCGCGGGCACGGCCTCGGCCGCGTGTTCTACTGCGACGTGCAGAGCTACGCCGAGGTGCGCGTGCCCAAGCTGTGCTGCGAGGTGTTCCTGGAGCCGCGCGACGACGTCGCCGTGCTGTTCCACGGCACCTACGGCTTCCAGGAAGTCGGCCAGCAGCCGATGCCCGAGATCGGCCGCCGCGTCAGCCTGCTCGCCAAGGACCTGCCCAGCTTCGCGTTCGTGCGCGAACGCTACCTCGCGCACGACGGCCTGCCCGACCTGCCGTGGCTGGCCGGGCGCAAGCGCCCGCTCGCGGACCCGCGCCTGCGCGTGGCCGGCGGCTCGTGAGGGCGGCCGCATGAATGTACGCCCCGGGACGGCGGAAGCCGTCTGCGACCTGCGCTTCGGCCAGGTCGGCATCGCCTGCGTGCGGCTGCGCCGCGACGATGCCGCCGCCCTGCACGAGGAACTGGACAGGCGCGTGCGCAGCGCGCCGCAACTGTTCCAGCGCGCCGCCGTGGTGCTGGACCTCTCGCACCTGTCCGCGCTGCCCGACGACGGCGCCGTGGACGCGCTGCTCGAGGCGATCCGCGCGGCGGGCATGCTGCCGGTCGGCCTCGCCTACGGCACCGCCGACACCGAAGCGCTGGCCAGGCGCTTGGGCCTGCCGCTGATCGCCAAGTTCCGCGCCGCCTACGAGCGCGACAACGGCGAGCCGGCGGCGGCGGCCGCGCCTGCGCCGACGCGCGCCAAGCCAGCCGCCAGGGCCGTCGCCGAGGACACGGCCGTGCGCATCGCGCAGCACCACGCGCAGCCGGTGCGTTCCGGCCAGCAGGTGTACGCGCGCGGACGCGACCTGGTGGTGGCCGCGCCGGTCGCCAACGGCGCCGAGGTGATCGCCGACGGTTCGGTGCACGTCTACGGCGCGCTGCGCGGCCGCGCGCTGGCCGGCGCGCAGGGCGAGGCGCAGGCGCGCATCTACTGCACGGAATTCCGCGCCGAGCTGGTTTCGATCGCGGGCCAGTACCGCGTGTTCGAGCAGATCCCGGCCGAGCTCGACGGCCAGCCGGTGCAGATCTGGCTGGACGGGGACAAATTGCGCATCGCCCGCCTCGAGCGGTAGCGAAACACACCACGATCCGACGGAGATCGAAGCCTTGACTGAAACCATCGTCGTCACCTCCGGCAAGGGCGGGGTCGGCAAGACCACCACCAGCGCATCCATCGCCACCGGCCTTGCCCAGCGCGGCCACAAGGTGGCCGTGATCGACTTCGACGTCGGCCTGCGCAACCTCGACCTGATCATGGGCTGCGAGCGGCGCGTGGTGTACGACTTCGTCAATGTGATCCAGGGCGAGGCCGCGCTGCGCCAGGCACTGATCAAGGACAAGCGCCACGAGACGCTGTTCGTGCTCGCCGCCTCGCAGACGCGCGACAAGGACTCGCTGACCCAGGAAGGCGTCGGCAACGTGCTCGAGGCGCTGGCGCAGGACGGCTTCGACTACGTCATCTGCGACTCGCCCGCCGGCATCGAGAAAGGCGCGCACCTGGCGATGTACTACGCCGACCGCGCGCTGGTGGTGGTCAATCCCGAAGTGTCGTCGGTGCGCGACTCCGACCGCATCCTCGGCCTGCTCGCCAGCAAGACCCGGCGCGCCGAGCGCGGCGACGGCGCGGTGCAGCAGCACCTGCTGCTGACCCGCTACAACCCGGCGCGCGTCGAGGCCGGCGAGATGATGAGCGTCAAGGACGTCGAGGAAGTGCTCGGCATCCCGGTGCTCGGCGTGATCCCCGAGCACGAGAGCGTGCTGGCGGCCTCCAACCAGGGCGTGCCGGTGATCCTGGAGGAAAGCTCGCACGCCGGCCACGCCTACACCGACGCGGTGGCGCGCCTGCTCGGCGAGGAGCGGCCGATGCGCTTCCTGGACGCCCCGAAGAAGGGTTTCCTCAAGCGCGTATTCGGAGGCTGAGCGATGGGCATCCTCGATTTCCTCAAGACGCGTCCGAAGAACACCGCCAACATCGCCCGCGAGCGCCTGCGCATCATCGTCGCGCAGGAACGCTCGCAGCGCGGCGGCCCCGACTACCTGCCGCTGCTGCGCAGCGAACTGCTGGCGGTGATCAAGAAGTACGTCAACGTCGACCCCGAGGCGGTGCTGATCAACGTCGAGCGCGACAGCGGCCAGGAAGTGCTGGAGCTGTCGGTGACGCTGCCCGAGGTGAAGGCGTAGGCCGGGGCACGCCGGCGAAGCGCATCGCGGCGTAGGGCGGACCGAGGCGCGCGGCGCCGGGTCCGCCTTCGTGCGGGCGCCGCCCGCGGTTCCACGCCGCGCGCTCGAACCGCCCCGGCCGCGACGAACCGCCCGCTGCGCACGCATGCCCGCCGCCCTCGCCGCCGCCACCGACGTGCTGCGCCTCGCCGACATCGGCTTCGAGGCGCCCGCCGCGCTGCTCGCCCGTCACGGCCTGGCGCTGGTGCGCGTGCCCGACGGCGCGCCGATCCCCGGCAGCTACTGGGGCGAGTGCGAGGCCGGCGTGATCGGCGCCACCGTCCACGCGCGCGCCGACACCCCCGTGCACTCGCTGCTGCACGAGGCCTGCCACCTGATCGTGCTGCCGCCCGAGCGCCGCGCCGCCGTGCACACCGACGCCAGCGACTCGATCGAGGAAGAGGACGCGACCTGCTACCTGCAGATCGTGCTGGCCGACGCGCTGCCCGGCGTCGGCCGCGCATGCGTGATGGCCGACATGGACGCCTGGGGCTACAGCTTCCGGCTCGGCTCCGCACGCGCCTGGTTCGAGCGCGACGCTGGCGAGGCGCGCGCCTTCCTCGTCGCGCGCGGACTGCTGCCCGCTTCCGGCTGAACACCCTTGCGCGCCTGTGTGGCGCGCACTAGCCTCGCCTCTCCACTTGGGGAGGTTCCGCGATGAAACCGATGCACGCCTCGCTGGCGCTGGCCGTGGCGCTGGCGCTCGCCGCCTGCTCTTCCTCCAAGGCGCCGGAAACCTCGGCGCAGGCGCCGGCCAGGGCCGCGCCGACCGCCGCCGAGGCGCACGCGTTCGTCGCGCAGATGAACAAGGACTACAAGGCGCAATCGCTGGAACCGGCCGCCGCCGAGTGGGTCGCCGAGACCTACATCACCGGCGACACGCAGATGCTGACGGCGAAGGCGCAGGAGCGCTACCTGAAGTGGCTGTCGGACGAGATCGGGCGCGCGCGCCCCTACGAGGCCGCCGCCGGCATCGAGCCCGCGGACAAGCGCGCGCTGCAACTGCTCAAGCTGCAGACCGCGATCCCGGCGCCGAAGAACCCCGCGCACCTGACCGAGCTGACCACGCTCGCGTCCCGGCTCACCGCCGCCTACGGCGCCGGCAAGTACTGCACCGACGCCAACGACCCGAAAACCTGCAGGAACCTCGACGACGCCAGCAAGATCCTCGCCGAGGACCGCGACTGGAACGACGACCTCGCCGCCTGGCAGGGCTGGCACAGCGTCGGCCGCGGCATGCGCGGCGACTACGTGCGCTTCGTCGAGTTGCTGAACGAGGGCGCCAAGGATCTCGGCTACGACAACGTCGGCACCATGTGGCGCGCCGGCTACGACATGAGCCCGGCCGACTTCAACGCCGAGACCGACCGCCTGTGGAGCCAGGTCAAGCCGCTGTACTCGCAACTGCAGTGCTACGTGCGGCGCAGGCTGAAGGACCAGTACGGCGACCGCATGCCGGCCGACGGCACCATCCCCGCGCACGTCACCGGCAACATGTGGGCGCAGGACTGGTCGAACATCTACAGCCTCGTGCAGCCGTATCCCGGCGCCGGCAGCCTCGACGTCGACGCGCGCCTGCAGGCCGGGCGCGACGCCGAGTACCGCAAGCTGCTGGCCGCGTTCAAGGGCAAGCCGACCGCCGACGACCTCGCCGCGCTCGACCGCCAGGCCGACGCCGGCAACGCGCTGGTGATGGTCAAGCGCGCCGAGGACTTCTACACCTCGATCGGCTTCCCGGCGCTGCCGGCGTCGTTCTTCGAGAAATCGATGTTCCTGCGCCCGCGCGACCGCGACGCGCTGTGCCACGCCAGCGCATGGCCGATGAACTTCGCCACCGACGTGCGCTTCAAGATGTGCATCCGCCCGACCGCGGAAGACCAGTACACGGTCTACCACGAGATGGGGCACATCTATTACTTCCTCGCCTACAAGGACCAGCCGCCGATCTTCCAGGGCGGCGCCAACGACGGTTTCCACGAGGCGATCGGCGACACCATCCGCCTGAACCTGACGCCCGCCTACCTGCACCGCATCGGCCTGGCCGGCGCCGCCAGCGAGGACGAGAAGGCGGTGATCAACGCGCAGATGAAGCTGGCGCTGGAGAAGGTGGCGTTCCTGCCGTTCGGCCTGCTGATCGACAAGTGGCGCTGGGGCGTGTTCGACGGCTCGATCAAGCCGGCGCAGTACAACACCGCGTGGTGGGAGCTGCGCCGCAAGTACCAGGGCGTGTCCGCGCCAGTCGCGCGCGACGCCGCGGACTTCGACCCGGGCGCGAAGAACCACGTGCCGACCAACGTGCCCTACATGCGCTACTTCCTCGCCGACATCCTGCAGTTCCAGTTCCAGCGCGCGCTGTGCAAGGACGCCGGCTTCGACGGCCCGCTGTACCAGTGCTCGATCTACGGCAACAAGGACGCCGGCGCGAAGTTCTGGCGGATGCTCGGCGCCGGCGCCAGCGAACCTTGGCAGCAGACGCTGAAGACGCTGACCGGCAAGGACGACATGGACGCCAGCGCGATCATCGACTACTTCCAGCCGCTGCACGCCTGGTTGCAGGAGCAGAACAAGGGCGTCGACTGCGGCTGGACGGGCGAGGGCTGAGGCGAGGCACGGCCCCGTCCCGAAGGCCGGATCCTGCCCTCCCCGCTTACGCCGGCGGGCGAGGGGAAACGCACACCGTCCGCACATCCACACGCACAGGAATCGACCATGCAACGCTGGCTCAAGCTCCCCGACGGCCGCTTCATCGACGCCAACGCCATCGTCTACATCGGCAAGCCGGAAGGCTTTCCGCGCCTCGACGAGGACGGCAACGACCTCGGCCCCGGCGTGGCGGTGCTGCTCGGCACCGGCCTCGCGCGCGAACAGCAGCTCAGCGTGACCGGCTCGCGCGAGGAAATGATGGCGCTGCTGAAGGCGCTGATGAGCGTCGGCGCGGCGTCCGCCTGAGGTCAGGCCGCGGGCGCCGGGGCCGCCTGCGCGGCCTCGCGCCTGCACATCGCGCGGTACCAGCGCCAACTGGCGAAGCCGACCGCGGTCAGCAGCGCCGCGCCCAGCGCCAGCTTCGGCGCGCTGTCCGACAGCAGCGGCGAGATCGCGCCGGCCAGCACCGCGTTGAAGATCAGCGCCACGAAGGTCTGCATCGACGAGGCCGCGCCGCGATGCGCGGGGAAGCGGTCGAGCAGCAACAGCACCAGCGTCGGGAAACTCAGCGTGATGCCGATCGCATGCACGCCGATCGGGATCACCGACCACGGCAGGCGCGGCTGCGGCAGCCACGCGTGCAGCGCCACGTTGGCCGCGCTGGCGGCCAGCATGATCGCGTAGCCGGCGCCGACCGTCGCCGCCACCGACACCTTGCCGGCGAGCCGCCCGGACAGCCACGCGCCCGCCATCATGCCGCCGATCGCCGGCACGAACAGCCACGGGAAGCCCGCGCGCGACAGGTGCAGCAGGTCGAGCACGAACGCCGGCGCCGACACGATGTAGACGAACAGCGCGCTGAAGTTCACCGTGCTCGAGATCGCCAGCGGCCAGAACTGGCGGTCGCCGAGGATGTGCCGGCAGGTCGCCAGCAGCGGCGCCGGCGCGAACGGCTGGCGCGCCTCGCGTGCGTGCGTTTCCGGCAGGCTCAGCGCGCAGGCCGCGCCGAGCGCCAGCGCGAACGCCGCCATCGCCCAGAAGATGCCGCGCCAGCCGGCGATGCCGAGCAGCGCCGCGCCGACGACCGGCGCGATCGCCGGCGCGATGCCGAAGATCAGCGTGACCTGCGCCATCAGCCGCTGCGCCTCGGCGCCGTGGTAGCGGTCGCGCACGATCGCGCGGCCGACGATCTGGCCGGCGCCGGCGGACATGCCCTGCAGGGCGCGGCAGACCAGCAGCGCCGTCATCGAAGTCGTCAGCGCCGCCGCCGCCGCGGACAGCGCGTACACGCCCAGGCCGACGACGATCACCGGGCGACGCCCGTAGGCGTCCGACAGCGGGCCGTGGAACAGTCCCATCAGCGCGTAGGCGACCAGGTAGACGCTGAGCGTCTGCTGCATCTCCACCTTGCCCACGCCGAATTCGCGGGCGATGTCGGGAAAGCCGGGGAAGATCGTGTCGATCGAGAACGGCCCGAGCATCGACAGCAGCGCGAGCAGCACCGCCAGCATGCCGTGCGAGGTGGCGTGGAAACGGGACATGGGCGGCCGCGGCGGGATTTGCCAGAATCGTAGCGGTTAGCCACGGATGCCGCAGCATGCCGAACGCCACGCGCACGATCCGCGACATCTTTGCCAGCTTCCTGCGCCTCGGCCTGACCAGCTTCGGCGGACCGGTCGCGCACCTCGGCTATTTCCACCGCGAATTCGTCGAACGGCGGCGCTGGATCGGCGCGGCCGACTACGCGGAGGTCGTCGCGCTGTGCCAGTTCCTGCCGGGACCGGCATCCAGCCAGGTCGGCATCGCGCTGGGCCTGCGCTGGGCCGGATTCACCGGCGCGCTGGCGGCGTGGCTCGGCTTCACGCTGCCCTCGGCGCTGCTGATGCTCGGCGCCGCCTACGGCCTGCACGCGCTGCCCGCCGGCGCCGCCGGCGCGCTGGCCGGGCTCGGCCTGGTCGCGCTGGCGGTGGTGGCGCTGGCGGTGATGCAGATGGCGCGCCGGCTGCTGGCCGGGGCGCGGCGCTGGGGCGTGGCCGCGATCGCCGCGGCGCTGGTGCTCGCGCTGCCGGGCACGCGCGGACAGCTCGCCGCGCTGGCGGCGGGCGCGCTGCTCGGCATGGCGCTGCTGCACGACGCGAGCGCCGCGAACGGCGAATCGCCCGACGCGCCGCGCGCGCGCCGTCGCCACGCGCTGCTGGCGCTGGGATTGTTCTTCGCGCTGCTGCTCGGCCTGCCCTGGCTGGCCGCACTCACCGGCAACGGCGCCATCGCGCGCGCCTCCGCGTTCTATCGCGCCGGCAGCCTGGTGTTCGGCGGCGGCCACGTCGTGCTGCCGCTGCTGGAGGGCGCGACGGTGCCGCAGGGCTGGATCGGCCGCGACGCTTTCCTCGCCGGCTACGGCCTGGCGCAGGCGCTGCCCGGCCCGCTGTTCGCGTTCGCGGCCTACCTCGGCGCGGCGATTGCGACGCCGCCGAACGGCGCCGCCGGCGCGGCGCTGGCGCTGGTCGCGATCTACCTGCCGTCGTTCCTGCTGCTCGCCGGCGTGCTGCCGTTCTGGCAGCGGCTGGGCCATCTCGCCACGGCGCGGCGCGCGCTGGCGGGGCTGAACGCCGCGGTGGTCGGCCTGCTCGCGGCAACGTGGGTGTCGCCGCTGGCCACCGGCAGCCTGCGCGGCCCGCGCGACGCGCTGCTCGTGCTCGCGGCATTCGCGCTGCTCGCGGCGGCGCGGCTGCCGAGCTGGCTGGTGGTGGTACTCGGCGCGGCGGCGGGCGCGCTGTGGCTGTGACGCGGCGACATCCGGCTTGAGCGCCGGCCGGCGCGGCCGCTACCATCCGCGCCAGGGAGATGGCATGCCTCCCGCCCGCGAGGGCGAACCGCCGATGGCCCGTCCGTCCGGCTGATGATGCCTGCACCGCCGGCCCCGGCGGCGCAGGTTTTTTTCATGCCTGCGTCCGGAGCCGTTCACGCGAATTCTGGAGGCACGATGGGCGTCACCGCATTCCTCGCCGTCGGAACCGGCGCCGCGCTCGGCGCGTGGTTGCGCTGGTGGCTGGGCGTCCTGCTCAACCCGCTGTTCCCGACGCTGCCGCTGGGCACGCTGGCGGCGAACCTGCTGGGCGGCTTCGTCATGGGCCTGGCGCTGGGCGCGTTCGCGCACTACCAGGCGCTGTCGCCGGAAGCGCGGCTGTTTTTGACCACCGGCTTCCTCGGCGGCCTGACCACGTTCTCGACGTTTTCCGGCGAGGCCGCCACGCTGCTGCTGCGCCAGCAGTACGCCTGGTTCGGCGCGCACGTGCTGGTCCACGTGGCCGGTTCGCTGGCGGCGACGCTGGCCGGGCTCGCCTTGATCCGCACGCTGCTGCGCGCTTGAATGAGAGGTGACGCATGAACGCCGGCCGGGACATGACCTACCAGGGCGTCTATCTGCGCTTCTTCATGCACGCCACCGCCAGGCACGGCGGCATGCTGCTGTACGAATGGATCCTCGAGCAGGCCAAGCGCGAGGGGCTGGCCGGCGGCTCGGTGTTCCGCGCCATCGCCGGCTTCGGCCGCCACGGCGTGCTGCACGAGGAGCACTTCTTCGAACTGGCCGGCGACCTGCCGGTGAAGGTCGAGTTCATCCTGCGCGAACCCGAGGCCGAGCGCCTGCTGGAGATCGTGCGCGACTCGGGCGCCGCGCTGGTCTACGCGCGCGCGCCGACCGCGTTCGGCGTGCTGGAGCCCGCGCCCCGCTGAACCCCACTCGGCACCAAGGAGGCGGCATGACCGAGGACAGTCTGAAAGCCCGTGCCCAGGAACTGCTCGCCCACGCCGGCGTGCGCATCGACGGCGACGCGCCGCACGACGTCCGCGTGCACGAGCCGCAGCTCTACGCGCGCGTGTTCGCGCACGGCTCGCTCGGCCTCGGCGAGGCCTACATGGACGGCTGGTGGGACTGCGCCGACCTCGCCGGCTTCTTCTTCCGCGTGCTCGACGCGCACGTCGACGAGCACCTGAAGACGCTCGACACGCTGCTCGCCCACCTCAGAGCGCGCTTCGTCAACCTGCAGCGCGGCGAGCGCGCCTGGGAAATCGGCAAGGCGCACTACGACCTCGGCAACGACCTGTTCCACGCAATGCTGGGCAAGCGCCTGGTGTATTCGTGCGGCTACTGGAAGGACGCATCGGACCTCGACGCCGCGCAGGAGGCCAAGCTCGACCTGGTCTGCCGCAAGCTGCAATTGAAGCCCGGCATGCGCGTACTCGACATCGGCTGCGGCTGGGGCGAGGCGCTGAAGTTCGCCGCCGAGCGCTACGGTGCGCGCGGCGTCGGCGTGACCGTGTCGGAGCAGCAGGCCGCCTACGCGCGCGAGCTGTGTGCCGGGCTGCCGGTCGAGATCCGCCTGCAGGACTACCGCGAGCTGGACGAGCGCTTCGACGCGATCTTCTCGATCGGCATGTTCGAGCACGTCGGCTGGAAGAACTACCGCACCTATTTCGAGACGGCGCGGCGCTGCCTCGCCGGCGACGGCCCTGCGGGTGGAGGATTATTCCTGCTGCACGCGATCGGCACCAACGAGGCGCCCAGCCGCCCCGATCCGTGGATCGAGAAGTACATCTTCCCCAACTCGATGATCCCGGCGGCCAGCCAGGTGACGGCGGCGCTGGAAGGGCTGTTCGTGGTCGAGGACTGGCACAACTTCGGCGCCGACTACGAGCGCACGCTGATGGCCTGGCGCGCCAACGTCGAGGCCGCCTGGCCGCAGCTCGCCGCGCGCTACGACGAGCGCTTCCGCCGCATGTGGCGCTTCTACCTGTCGTGCTCCGCCGCGGTGTTCCGCGCCCGCCGCGACCAGCTCTGGCAGTTGACGCTCAGCCCGCGCGGCGTGCGCGGCGGCTACCGCGTGCCGCGCTGAGGCGACGCCGCGCACGCCCTCGCCGGCCGGCGCCAAGCGTGCGCGGTAGCGCAGGATGGGCTCCGGCCCACCGATCGCCACCGCCGCGTCGACGATGGGCCGGAGCCCACCCTGCCCACGCGCTGCTGACCGGAATCAACGCCGCGCACGCGCTGATGCGCTAGCCTGTCCGCCCCTGCATCCGACATTGCGCCATGCTGCCGTACGACGAACCCAACGCGACGGGCATCGCCGCCCTGGTCGACCGCTTCTACGACAAGGTGCGCGTCGATCCGCTGCTCGGCCCGGTATTCAACGCCGCGGTCCACGACTGGGCCGCGCACAAGCGCCTGCTGACCGCCTTCTGGTCGTCGGTGGTGCTGCGCAGCGGCGAATATCGCGGCAACCCGATGGCGGCGCATCTTCCGCATCCGATCCGCGGCGAGCACTTCGAGCGCTGGCTGGCGCTGTGGCGCGAAACCAGCGGCGAGGTGTTCGCCGACGCCGCCGCCGACGTGTTCCGCGACTACGCCGCGCGCATCGCCCGCGGGCTCAGCCTCGGGCTCGGCCTGAAGCCGCCCGGCGAGGCGCGCGCGCTCGGCCTTCCCGTCCGCGGCGCGTAGTCCTTCGCCGCGGTCGGCCGATTGCGGCACAATCGTCCGCTTCCCGGCGCGTCCGACGCGCCTTCCCTGACGCAAGCCGATGATCCTGCAAGCGAACTACGAACAGATCCCGCTGAAGGAGTACGCCGAGCGGGCCTATCTCGACTACTCGATGTACGTGGTGCTGGACCGCGCCCTGCCGTTCGTCGGCGACGGCCTGAAGCCGGTGCAGCGGCGCATCGTCTACGCGATGAGCGAACTCGGGCTGGCCGCCGGCGCCAAGCCGAAGAAGTCGGCGCGCACGGTCGGCGACGTGATCGGCAAGTTCCACCCGCACGGCGACAGCGCCTGCTACGAGGCGCTGGTGCTGATGGCGCAGCCGTTCTCCTACCGCTATCCGCTGATCGACGGCCAGGGCAACTTCGGCTCGCCGGACGACCCGAAGAGCTTCGCGGCGATGCGCTACACCGAGTCGAAGCTGACGCCGATCGCCGAAGTGCTGCTCGGCGAGATCGCGCAGGGCACGGTGGACTGGGTGCCGAACTTCGACGGCACGCTGGAGGAGCCGTCGTGGCTGCCGGCGCGCCTGCCGCACGTGCTGCTGAACGGCTCGACCGGCATCGCGGTCGGCATGGCCACCGACATTCCGCCGCACAACCTGCGCGAAGTCGCCAGCGCCTGCATCCGCCTGCTGGACGATCCGGACGCCAGCGTGCGCGATCTCTGCGAGCACGTGCGCGGCCCGGACTTCCCGACCGCGGCCGAAATCATCACGCCGCGCCGCGAGCTGCTGGCGATGTACGAGAGCGGCGTGGGCTCGGTGCGCGCACGCGCCGTGTACGCCGCCGAGAACGGCAACGTGGTGATCACCGCGCTGCCCTACCAGGTGTCGCCGTCGAAGATCCTCGAGCAGATCGCCGCGCAGATGCGCGCCAAGAAGCTGCCGATGCTGGAGGACCTGCGCGACGAGTCCGACCACGAGAACCCGATCCGCCTAGTGCTGGTGCCGCGTTCCAGCCGCATCGACGCGGACGAAATGATGCAGCACCTGTTCGCGACCACGGATCTCGAGAAGAGCTTCCGCGTCAACCTCAACATGATCGGCCTGGACGGCCGCCCGCAGGTGAAGGGGCTGCGCGCGATCCTCGCCGAGTGGCTGCGCTTCCGCACCGACACGGTGACGCGCCGGCTGAATCACCGCCTGGAGAAGGTCGAGCGCCGCCTGCACCTGCTGGAAGGCCTGCGCGTCGCCTACCTCAACCTCGACGAGGTGATCCGCATCATCCGCACCGAGGAGGAGCCGAAGCCGGTGCTGATGAAGCGCTTCGGCCTCAGCGAGGAGCAGACCGATTACATCCTCGAGACCCGGCTGCGCCAACTGGCGCGCCTCGAGGAGATGAAGATCAACGCCGAGCGCGACGAGCTGGAGGAGGAGCGCGCGCGCATCAGCGTGCTGCTGAAATCGCCGGCCAAGCTGAAGTCGCTGATCAAGGACGAGCTGAAGGCCGACGCGAAGAAGTACGGCGACGAGCGCCGCGCGCCGCTGGTCGAGCGCGAGGCCGCGCACGCGCTGGACGAGAGCGCGCTGGTCGCCTCCGAGCCGGTCACGGTGGTGCTGAGCGCCATGGGCTGGGTGCGCGCGGCCAAGGGCCACGACGTCGACGCGCAGGGCATGAACTACCGCGAGGGCGACGCCTACCTCGCCGTCGCGCGCGGCCGCACCACGCAGCAGGCCGCCTTCGTCGACTCCACCGGCCGCAGCTACTCGACGCTCGCGCACACGCTGCCGTCCGCGCGCGGCAACGGCGAGCCGCTGACCGGCCGCTTCAGCCCGCCGGCGGGCGCGCGCTTCGACGCGGTCGCGATCGGCGAGGCGGAGACGCGGCTGGTGCTGGCCTCCGACTTCGGCTACGGCTTCGTGACGAGGTTCGACACGCTGTGCGGCCGCAACAAGGCCGGCAAGCAGGTGATCAACATGGACGACGACGCGCGCGTGCTGGCGCCGGCCTACGTCGCCGATCCGGCGCGCGACCGCATCGTGGTCGCCACCACTGACGGCCACCTGCTGATGTTCTCGGTCGCCGAACTGCCCGAGCTGGACAAGGGCGGCAAGGGCAACAAGCTGATCGAGATCCCCAAGGCCAAGCTCGCTTCCGGCGAGGAGCGCGTCGCCGGCGTCGCCGTGGTCGCCGAAGGTTCCGGCGAGGTCACGCTGTACGCCGGCCAGCGCAAGCTGATCCTGAAGTGGGCGGACCTGGTCGAATACGGCGGCAACCGCGCCACGCGCGGCGGCCTGCTGCCGCGCGGGTTCCGGCGCGTGGAGCGGATCGAGACCAGCGCGTAGCATCCATGCCATCCCAGGGACGGCGCTTGCCCCCGCCCCGGCCCGCCGCCGGGGAAGGGAGCGGTGGATGGATGGCGCGCCGGCGGATCCGGCGCACGCGCACGTTCGCAGGTTTGGAGAGAGCAACGCGATGCACGGCGAATACAAGGTTCCCGGCGGCAAGCTGGTGGTGGTCGATGCCGAGGTGCGCGACGGCCGCCTGGCCGTGGTGCAGGTGAGCGGCGACTTCTTCCTCGAACCGCCGGAAGCGCTGGACGCGATCAACGCGGCGCTGGAAGGCCAGCCGGCCGCCGCGGGCGAGGCCGCGCTCGCCGCCGCGGTGCGCGCCGCGCTGCAGGCGGACGTGGCGATGTACGGCTTCTCGCCGGAGGCGGTCGCGGTCGCCGTGCGCAGGGCGCTGGCATGAACGCCTCGACCTGGCTCGACCACGACTGGCAGTTGCTCCACGCCGCGCCGCAGGCGCCGACGCTGCACATGGCGCTGGACGAGGTACTGACCGACGAGGTCGCCGCGGGGCGCCGGCCGCCGACGCTGCGCGTGTGGGAATGGGCCGGCCCGGCCGTGGTGATCGGCCGCTTCCAGTCGCTGCGCAACGAGGTCGACGCGCACGGCGCCGCGCGCCACGGCATCGAGGTCGTGCGCCGCATCAGCGGCGGCGGCGCGATGTTCATCGAGCCCGGCAACACCATCACCTATTCGATCTACGCGCCGCTGACGATGGTCGCCGGCATGAGCTTCCAGGACGCCTATGCGCACATGGACGCGTGGGTGATCGAGGCGCTGCACGCGCTCGGCATCGACGCGCGCTACCAGCCGCTCAACGACATCACCGCGCCGGCCGGCAAGATCGCCGGCGCCGCGCAGGCGCGCCGCGGCGGCGCGGTGCTGCACCACGTCACCATGGCCTACGACATCGACGCGGCAAAGATGATGCAGGTGCTGCGCATCGGCCGCGAGAAGCTGTCCGACAAGGGCATCGCCAGCGCCGCCAAGCGCGTCGATCCGTTGCGCAGCCAGACCGGCCTGCCGCGCGAGGCGGTGATCGCGCGCATGGTCGACACCTTCCGCCAGCGCCACGGCCTGCGCGACGACACGCTGCGCGCCGGCGAACTGGCGCGCGCCGAGGCGCTGGCGGCGTCCAAGTTCGCCGATCCGGCGTGGACGGCGGTGGTGCCGTGATGCGCTGGCTGCGCCGTGCGCTGGTCGCCGTCGCCGTGCTGGCCGCGCTGGCGGGCGGCGCCGGCTGGCTGCTGCTGGCCGGCAGCCTGCCGCAGCTCGACGGCAGCGTCGCCGCGCACGGCCTGCGCGCGCCGGTGGCGGTCAGTCGCGACGCGCGCGGCGTGGTCACCCTCGAAGCGCGGGACCGCCGCGACCTCGCCTGGGCCACCGGCTTCGTGCACGCGCAGGAGCGCTACTTCCAGATGGACCTGCTGCGCCGCGTCGCCGCCGGCGAACTGGCCGAGCTGGTCGGGCCTGCCGCGATCGAGGTCGACATCAGGCATCGCCGCCACCGCTTCCGTGCGCTGGCGGAAAAGGTCTACGCCGGACTGCCGCCCGACGAGCGCGCGCTGGCCGACGCCTACCGCGACGGCGTCAACGCCGGCCTCGCCGCGCTGGACGTGCGGCCGTGGGAATACCTGCTGCTGCGCGCGCGCCCGCAGCGCTGGCGCAGCGAGGACAGCCTGCTGGTGATCGAGGCGATGTTCCTCGACTTGAACAACGACGGCTTCGACGACCGCGACCTGAGCCTCGCGCAGATGCGCGCCGCGCTGCCGGCGCCGCTGCTGGCGCTGCTGACCGCGCGCGACGGCACCTGGGAAGCGCCGCTGCAGGGCGCGGCCAGCCCGCCGCCGGCGATCCCCGGCGCCGACGTGTTCGACCTGCGCCGCATCGCGCTGCGCGCGCCGCTCGACGCGGCGCGCATCGCCGCCGCGCTGCCGCCGCCGGCGGAGCGCCCCGGCAGCAACAACTTCGCCGTGGCCGGCGCGCTGACCGCGAGCGGCGCGGCGATCGTCGCCAACGACATGCACCTCGCGCTGCGCGTGCCGAACATCTGGTTCCGCGCGCG
>NZ_JBDKSX010000121.1:0-23821 GCF_039680435.1 Mizugakiibacter sp.
GAGCTTGGCGTCGATCCACGCCAGCTCCGGCGGCGGCACGCCGTCCTCGGCGTTCTCGGCGCGGTGGCGCTCGTCGCGCGCGGCGGCGACGCCGAGCACGGTCAGGCTGCTTTCGAAGCAGCGCGCCAGTTCGGCCTCGCCGGGCGGCTGCGGCAGCGGCGTCCAGGCGAACGGCAGATCGCCCTCGTAGGCGACGTGTTCTTCGAACCGCTGCAGCACATCGGAGTTCATGCCGGCTCCCGGTGGTCGGGCTGAAGCCTATGCTAGCGGAGCCGCCGCAACCGCCGGGCGCTTATGGCCCGCCGCGCGCCGCGTCGAGGTAGGCATCGGCGCCCTGGTGGCCGTGGCGGGTGGCGTCCCAGGCGTGCGCCGCGGCGTCGCGCGCGGCGGTCGCGCAGGCATCGAGCTCGGCATTCACCGCCAGCAGCTCGCGCAACAGCGGCACGGCCGCGGCAGGCAACGTACCGTCGCGCTGCAGCAGCGGCGCGCGCTCGGCCTGCAGCTCGGCGACGCGCGCCCAGTCGCCGCCGCGCGCCAGCGCCAGCATCGCGCGGCTGAGCCGCAGCCCGGTTTCGAGATCGCGCAGCGCGTCCGCGCTCATCCGCCGCGCCCCGCCGCACCGGGACGCAGCGCCAGCGCCTCGGGCCGGATCGCGTCCCACGCGCCCTTGATCTCGCGCAGCAGGCCGGCGACCTCGTCCAGCATCTCCGCATCGTCGGCGACGTTGGCCTGCAGCAGGCGCCGGCCCATGTATTCGTACAGCGCGTCGAGGTTGCCGGCGAGCGCGCCGCCGGCCTCGAAATCGAGGCTGCCGCGCAGGCCTTCCACGATCGCGATCGCGCGCGAGATGTTCTCGCCCTTCTGCGCGATCTCGCCGCGCCGCATGTGGCCGGACGCGGCGGTGACGCGCTCCAGCGCGCCGGCCATCAGCATCGCGGTCAACCGGTGCGGGTCGGCCTGCTCGACGCCGCCGCGGGTGCTCACCTGGCGGTACTGGGCGATGGCGCTGGAGCCGTGGGGAAATGCCATGGCGATGGTTCCTCGCTGCGGACGCGCACGCGCGCCTACTTGCCCGACTGGCCCGGCAGCGGCATGTTGGCGAGCTGCTGGGTCAGGAAGCTGCTGGTGGTCTTCATGCTGCTGAGCAGCGTGTCCAGCGCGGTGAACTGCGCGCGGTACATCGCCTCCTGCGCGCTCATGCGCGCGTCCAGCGTCGTCTGCTGGTCGTCGAGATCCTTGGACTGGCTGTTCAGGCTCTGCGTGCGGCTGTCGAGCACGCCGTTGCTGTCGAGGTAGCCGTCGAACAGGCTGTTCAGCGAGGTGCCGTAGCCGTTGCTGCCGGAGAACAGCGCGGCCACCTGGCTCGGATTCGCGGTCAGCGCGGCGCCCAGCTTGCTGCTGTCGACCTGCAGCGTGCCGTCGGTCTGGAAGCTGATGCCGATGTCGCCGAGCGCGCGGTAGGTGTCGCCGCTGCCGCCGACCACCGCGCCGAGGCGCTGGCTCAACTGGCTGGAGATGCCGAGCAGGGTCGAATCGCCGAGCAGCGCGCCCGACTGGCCCGTCGTCGAATCGTATGCGGTGAGCTGCTTGGCGGCGGCGACGTAGCCGTTGTAGCTGGCGACGAAGGCGTTGATGGCGGTGGTGATCGCCCCGGTGTCCTGGGCGACGGTGAGCGTGTGCGTGTTGCCGGCATCGGCGCTGGCCAGGTTCAGCGTCACGCCGTCGATCGCGCCGGTCACGGTGTTGCTGGCGCTGCTCACGGCGAGGCCGTCGACCTTGACGCTGGCGTCCTTCGCCGCGGTGACCACCGCCAGATTGTTGACGCCGTTGCCCGGGTCGTAGCCGAGCGCGGCTAGCCCGCCGTCGCCGCCGCTGGCGGTGACGGTGAAGGCGTTGGCGACGCCGGTCTTGGTCGCGGTCAGCATCAGGTGCGCGCCGTCGCTGCCGGTGACGATGGTGGCGCTGACGCCCGGGTTGCCGCTGGCTTTGTTGATCGCGTCGCGGATGCCGGCGAGGGTGTTGTTGGTGCTGTCGATGTTCAGCGCCAGCGTGCTGCCGCCGACCGCCAGGGTCAGCGTGCCGGTGCCGACCGCGGTGCTGCTGTCGGCGTAGGGGCCCGACTGCAGCTTCTGCGCCGCGGCCAGGTTGACCACTTCGATGTCGTAGCTGCCGGGCGCCGCGGTGGCGTCGGCGCTGGCGGTATAGATCGACGTGTCGGCCGAGGTGGCGAGACGCTTGCCGAACACGCTGCCGTCGGCCAGCGTCGACAGCGTGCCCTGCATCGACGCCAGCAGCGACTTCAGCGTGCCGACCGCCGATAGCTGCGTCTGCACGCGGCTGCGCTGGCTGTCGATCTGGTCCTGCAGCGGCTGCTTGTCGGCGGCGATCAGCTGGGTGACCAGGCCGTTGACGTCGAGGTTGGAGCCGATGCCGGGTGAGCTGATGCTGGCCATGCCGTGCCCTCTTCCGAATGTGCCGGCCGCGCGTCGCGCGCGGCGGACCCAGCGCGTCGAGCAAGTTGCGTACCAACACGCGCGAGCGCGGATCGGCGCGGGTCGCGGCGGCGGCGCGCCGCATCGTCTTGCCGGCCGGCGGCACGATCGTGCCGGCCGCCTGCCGCGACGGTCCGGGCGGAGTGCGTCCGCCCGGACCTCCCTGCCGCGTCGCCGCGGCGTTCGCCGGGATCAGCCCAGCAGCTTCAGCACCGTCTGCGGCTGCGCGTTGGCCTGCGCCAGCACCGAGACGCCGGCCTGCTGCAGGATCTGCGCGCGGCTCATGTTCGCCGTTTCGGCCGCGAAGTCCGCGTCCTGAATGCGCGAGCGCGAGGCCGACAGGTTCTGCGAGACCGCGGTCAGGTTGGCGATGGTCGACTGGAAGCGGTTCTGGATGGCGCCCAGCGAGCTGCGCAGGCCGCTGACCGAGGCCAGCGCGGAGTCGACGCGGTTGATGGCGTCGTTGGCGTTGGCCACCGTCGACACGTTCACCGAGGACAGCGTCTGCGTGTCGACCGCGATCGAGGTCGAGGCGAAGCCGAGGCGCGTCGCGCCGGTGGCGCTCATGGTGATGTTCTGGCTGGCCGACAGGGTGACCGCGCCGCGCGTGGTCACGCCCGCCGCGCTGGCGACGGCGTCGTCGATACCGCCGGTGGCACCGCCGCCGAGGGTTTCCTTGGCGGTGATGTTGCGGCCGTCGGCCGTGCTCAGCTTCATGTTGGTGCCGTCGAAGGTGGCGCTGACGCCGGTCTCGCTGGAGTGCAGGTTGATCTGCGCGGCGACATCGTCGCCGGTGGGCGCCGTGGCGGAGATGTCCGCAGCGGCGTAGATGTCGACGCCGTTGATCTTCAGGCTGTAGGTCTGGCCGGCACCGGTCGAGAGCGCGGTGAACGCGCCGCTCACCGAGTTGCTGGCGGTCGCGGTCAGGCCGGCCACACCGGCGGCGTTGATCGCCGCCACCTTGGCGTAGGCGCTGTCCGCATCCTGGCCCGCGCTGGAACCGGCCGAAGACGCGCCGACGCTAACCGCCGTGCCGCTGCCGATCTGGATGGTCAGGTCGCTGGCGGCCAGCGCGTTGCTGTCGACCGCGCTGCCGGTGCCCTTGGCGATCTGGCCGATCTGCGAGGCGCCGACGCCGGTGCTCAGGTTGATGCCGATGGTGTCGCCGACGTTGGCGCCGACCTGGAAGTTGGCGTTGCCGAAGGTGCCGTCGAGCACGTGCAGGCCGTTGAACGTGGTCTGCTTGGTGATGCGGTCGATTTCGGCGATGCGCTGCTGCACTTCCTGGTCCAGCGCGGCGCGGTCGGCCGAGGAGTTGGTGCCGTTGGCGGACTGCACGGCCAGCTCGCGGATGCGCTGCAGGTTGTTGGTCAGCTCGGACAGCGCCGACTCGGCGGTCTGCGCCAGCGACACGCCGTCGTTGGCGTTGCGCACGGCCTGGTTGAGGCCGTTGATCTGGGTGGTGAAGCGGGTGGCGATGGCGAGGCCGGCGGCGTCGTCCTTGGCGCTGTTGATGCGCAGGCCGGACGACAGGCGCTCGAGCGAGGTCGACAGGGCATCCTGCGAGGACGACAGGTTGCGCTGCGCGTTCAGCGACATGATGTTGGTGTTGATGATCGCAGACATCTGAATTCTCCTGACGGAATCAGTGTGCCGGTATCGCACCGGCTTGGTTCGCATACCGGCGGCGCCATTCCGTATGGAACCGTCGCCCGCCTCGGAGTCTGGATCGGCCCCGGCCGGGGAAACTTGAGCGCGGGCGCGCGTCGACGCGAAAAAAAATGCGGCGTGGTTCCCGGTTTTCGACACGGGGCGTGTGCCAGGGGCCGGGGCGCCGAGCGGCGGCCATGGCGCTCGCGGACCGCGGGAGGCAGCGGATGCCACGAATGCGACGGGCCGCGTCGCCGCACGCGTGCGGCATGCGCAACGATGCGGTTCGCTGCGCTCACCGCATCCCGCGGGCCCGGCACGGATGAGCGCGGAGAGACGCGGATCGGAATGGCGCTCCATCCGCGTTGATCCGCGTCCAAAGGCTCTGGGCGAGCCGTCATTCGGACCGATGTGCAGCGAATGGTGGGCCAAGGCCCACCCTACGGAGCATTTTCTGGACGCGGATCGACGCGGATCGGAATGGCGCTCCATCCGCACTCATCGGCGTTGATCCGCGTCCAAGGGCTTTCCTTTCGGCCCTCGTCGAAACCTCGCGCGCCGGCGCGGCGGATTCAGTTGCGCAGGTAGTCGAACAGCGACAGGCCCTGCACCTTGACGAAGGCCTGCTGCGAGGCCTGCAGGCCGAGCAGTTGCAGGTTGAGCTTGCTGACCGCGCTGGCGTAATCGAGGTCCTGGATGCCGGACAGCGTCGCCTTCACCTGCACGCCGACGCCGGCGTTGACGGTCTTCTGCTGGTCCAGCGCGTTCATGCGCGCGCCGACGCGCGCGCGCACCTCGACCGCGCGCCCGCTGGCCTGGTCGAGGTTTTCCAGCGCGCGGTTGACGCGCTCGTTGAGCGCGGCGCGGTCGTGGTCGTTGGCGACCGGCGTGTCCAGCGCGTCGGCGAGATCGCGGAGGGTGGCGAACACGTCGCGCGTGGCGCTGGGCGCGACCTGGAAGCTGTCGCCGGCCGCGGGCGTGCCGGAGATCGCGACCTGCACGCCCTTGAACGCGATCGTGCCGTTGCCGGCGTAACTGCCGCTGGCGACCGTCGCGCCGCCGCCGTCGAGCACCTGCCACGTATCGGGCGCGGTGAACTGGATGCTGTAGGTGCCGCCGTCCCATGCGCTGATGTCGCTGACCTGGGTGGCGCCGACCACCGCGGTGCCGGCGTTGCCGGCCGCGGCTGCGACCGCGAACGTGCCGTTGCCGGTGGGGACCAACTGGAACACGTCGGAGCCCGGGTCGCCGGTGGCGGTGGTTTCGCCGGGCGCGGTGGCGACGCGGCGCTGGCCCTGGTCGCCGGCGTAGGCGACGCCCGCCGGCGACTGCACGAACGGCTGCGTGCGCGTCGCGTTGCCGGCGAACAGGTATTCGCCGTTGGCGTCGCGGCTGTTGGCGATCTGCACCATCTGGTCGAGGCGCTGGCGCAGTTCCAGCGCGATGTCGTGGCGCGTCTCGTTGGTCTGCGTGGCGTTGTTGCCCTGGATGGCGAGATCGCGCACGCGCTGCAGCACGTCGCCGGCCGCGGCCAGCGCCTGCTCCTCCATCGCCAGCCGGCCGCTGGCGGCGTCGATGTTGCGCGTGTACTGCGTGTTGGTGGCGTCGAAGTGCGCGAGGTCGAGCGCGCGCGCGCTGCCGGCCGGATCGTCGGACGGCGCGAGGATGCGCTTGCCGGTGGCGACCTGCTGCTGGGTGGCGGCGAGATCGACCTGGCGGTCGAGCATCGAGTTGACCGCCTGCTGCTGCATCCACGTGGTCGAAATGCGCATCGTCAACTCCCGCTCACTGCGCCGAGCAGCGTCTGGAACAGGCTGTCGGCCACCGCGATCACGCGCGCCGAGGCCTGGTAGGACTGCTGGTAGCGCACCAGGTTGGACGCCTCCTCGTCGAGGTTGACGCCGGACACGTTCGACTGCGCCTGCGTCGCCTGGTTGAGCAGGCCGGTCTGCGCGTTCAGCCCGGTCTTGGCCTGCGCGGTGACGCTGCCGACCTGCGCGACCAGTTGCCCGTAGGCGGCGCCGACGCTGGTGTTGCCGCCGTCGAGCACGCCGGCGTCGGCGAGGTTGCCCAGCGCCAGCGCGTTGCCGTTGTCGCCGACGCCGCCGCTGTTGGCGGCGACCGTGAAGGTATCGCCCGCCGCCGGCGTGCCGGTCAGGGTGACGCTCCAGCCGTTCGCGCCGATCGTGCCGCTGGCGGGCAGCGTCAGCACGGCGCCGCCGTTGATCTGATAGGTGGTGGCCGAGGCGAAGGTGATCGTCGCCGTCGTCTGCAAGTTCGGATCGGTGGCGTCGGTCACGCTCGGCGCGCCGAGCGTGGCGCTGCCGGTGTTGGAGGCCGCCGCCGAGGCGCGCACCGGCACCGCCGCGGCGACCGCGCCCGGATCGGTGATCGCCACCGCGAGGCTGCCGGCGGCGCCGCGCGTCGGCTGGATCATGAAGCGGTCGCCGGCGCTGGCGGCGCCGCCGACCTGCAGGCTCAGGCCGTCGGCGAGGAACGGATCGGCGGCGGTGCCGCTGCCGGTCATGGCGACGGCGGTGCCGTCGCTGCGGCGCAGCGACCACGCGCTGCCGTCGTAGCTCAGCACGTAATCGGAAGCGGTCAGCCCGGACACGTCGGCGACCGCGGCGGTGACGCTCGCGCCGCCCGTGTTGTTGCTGTTGCGCAGCACCGTGGGCGCGCCGAGGCTGAAGAAATCGCCGCCCATCTGGCCGTTCGCGTCCATGCCGGCGCGGTGCTGGGCGTTGAATGCCTGCGCCAGCGCGGTCGCGCTGCGGCCGAGCTGGTTGCGCGTGGGGTCGAGCATCTGCGTGCGGAAGTCGACCAGTCCGCCCAGCGTGCCGCCGCTGAGCTGGCCGGTGATCACCACCGGCGGCGTGCCGGAGGTGACCTCGGCGCGGGTCGGATCGTAGGCGTTGCCGACCACGCCCAGCGTCGAGGCCTGGTTGCCCAGCACCAGCGGCTGGCCGTTGCCGACGAATACGTTGATCGTGTCGTCGTCCTGCGGCACCACGCTGACGCCGACGTCGGCGGCGAGCTGCTTGACCAGCGCGTCGCGCTGGTCGAGCAGGTCGTGGGGCGTGGCACCGGTGCTCTGCGCCGCCTGGACCTGGTCGTTGAGCCGGGCGATCGCCCGGCCGAGGCCGTTGATCTCGCCGACCGTGGCGCCGATGCGCTTGCTGGTTTCCTGGTCGAGCTGGTCGAACTGCGCGGCGAGGCCGTGGAAACGCGCGGTCAACGCGTTGGCCTGGCCCAGCAGCGCCTGCCGCGTCGGCGAGTCGGCCGGATAGTTGGCGAGGTCCTGGATCGCGCCGTAGAACGCATCCAGCGCGGGCTGCAGGCCGGCGGTCTGGTCGGCCAGCAGGTTGTCGACGCGGCCGGCCAGTTCGCCGAAGGTGCCGAACCGGCTCTGCCCCGAGGTCGCGCCGCGCACCTGATCGGTGAGGTACTGGTCGTACAGCCGCTGCACCGATTGCACCGTGGTGCCCTGGCCGACGTAGAACGGCCCGGTCTGCTGCGCCGGCCGCGCGACGAAATCGGCGCGCTGGCGGCTGTAGCCGTCGGTGTTGACGTTGGCGATGTTGTGGCTGGTGGTATCCAGCGCGATCTGCGACGACAGCAGGCCGGAAATGCCGGTGGAAAGCATGTCAGCCATGGCGGGGGGCACTCCTGGCGGTCGGGGCGTGCACGCGCATCACCCTCGGGTTGGCGGCAGCGCGGCGGATTCCTTGAGCGCCGCCAGCGCTTCGTCCATCTGTGCGCTGTGCGCGATCGCGCGCAGCTTGGCCGCGTAGGCGGGGTCGGTGGCGTAGCCGGCGGACTGCAGCGCCTGCGCGAAGCCGGCGACGTCGTCGCCGCGGCCGAGTGCCGCGGCGTAGCGCGGGCTGCGGCCGAGCAGGCGCGTGTAGTCGGCGAACGCCTCGGCCGGCGAGGCGTAGGCGCGGAAGCTGTCCTGCCGGCGCACCGCGACGCCGTCCTCGAATTCCAGCGTCGGCACGTTCACCCGCGACCCGTCCCAGCCGTCGCCGGCCTTGATGCCGAACAGGTTGAAGCTGGCGCTGCCGTCGGCGTGCTGCGGCATGTGCTTGCCCCAGCCGGTTTCCAGCGCGGCCTGCGCCAGCAGCGCGCGCGCGGACACGCCGAGCTGCTTCGATGCCGCCTGCGCGTACGGCGCCAGCGCCTGCACGAATTCCTTCGGCCCGCTCGGCAGCCAGCGCCCGGCGAACTTCTGCGCGCGCGCGGCGAAGTCGCCGAGCGCGCCGCCAGTCCGCTCCATCAGCACGCCGAGCTGGTCGGCGGCGGCGGCGTCGAGCGCGGCCGGCGCGGCGCTCGGCACGCCGCGCAGCGCGCCGGAGAGCGCGGATGCGCCGTCCGGCGCGGGCGCCGCCGCACCGCCGAGCTGGCGCATCAGCATCGCGGCGATGCCGAGGCCGTGGCCGCTGTTCGACAGCGACACGGCGAGCTGCTGGTCGAACATCTGCTGGTAGGCGCGGGTCTGCTCGCTGTCGAACAGGCCGTCGCCGGGGCTGGCCTCGCGCATCGACTTGAGCAGCATCTGCGTGAACAGCGCCTCGAACTGCTGCGCGGTCTTCGCCAGCGCACCGCTGTCGTTGCGCTTCGCGGCCGCCTTCAGCCGGTCGAGGCCGGCGAAGTCGGTATAGGTGCCGAGGCCGCGCGCATCGACTGCCATGGCCGCCTCAGATCACCACCAGCTGCGCGTGCAGCGCGCCGGCTTCCTTCAGCGCCTGCAGGATCGCGACGAGGTCGCTCGGCGCGGCGCCGACCTGGTTCACCGCGCGCACGATGTCGTCGAGGCTGACCCCCGGCGCGAACTTGAACATGTGCCCGCCGTGCTCGGTGACCTGCACGCTGGACTGCGGCACCGTCGCGGTCTGCCCGCCGCTGAACGGCGCCGGCTGGCTGACGTAGGGCTGCTCGCCGATGCTGACCTCGATTGCGCCGTGCGCGACCGCCGCCGGCGACACGCGCACGTCGGAGCCGATCACCACGGTGCCGGTGCGCGAGTTGATCACCACGCGCGCCGAGGCCGCCGCCGGCTGCACGTCGAGATCCTGCAGCGCGCCGAGGAAGGCGACGCGCTGCGAGGCATCGGCCGGCGCCTGCACCGCGACCGAGGTCGCGTCCAGCGCTTGCGCGGTGCCGGCGCCGAAGGTGCCGTTGATCGCCTGCACCATGCGCGCGGCGGTGGTGAAGTCGGGCGTGTTCAGGTTCAGCACCAGCGGTCCGCCGGCGGCAAAGCCGTTCGGCACCGCGCGTTCGACGGTGGCGCCGTTGGGGATGCGCCCGCTGTTGGAAATGTTCACCTGCACGCTGGAGCCGCTCTTGCCCTGCGCGCTGATGCCGCCGATCACCAGGTTGCCCTGCGCGACCGCGTACACCTGACCGTCGGCGCCGCGCAGCGGCGTCATCAGCAGCGCGCCGCCGCGCAGGCTCTTGGCGTTGCCGATCGAGGCCACCACCACGTCGACCGCCTGCCCGGGCTTGGCGAACGGCGGCAGTTCGGCGGTGACCGTCACCGCGGCGACGTTGCGCAACTGCGGGCGCACGTTGTCCGGCACGGTGATGCCGAACTGCTGCAGCATGTTCTCCAGGCTCTGCGTGGTGAACGGCGCCTGGCTGGTCTGGTCGCCGCTGCCGTCGAGGCCGACCACCAGGCCGTAGCCGATCAACTGGTTGCCGCGCACGCCGGCCACCTGGGCCAGGTCGCGCACGCGTTCGGCGTGCAGCGGCGCGGCGAAGCAGGCCAGCAGCGCGGCCGCCGCCAACATGCCGAGTGCGGCGCCGAATGCGCGCATGCGGCGCCCGACGTGGGCGAAGCGCGGGTGTCCTGCGCGCGCCGGCTCTTGTCTCCCTCTCCCCAGCGGGGAAAGCGAATCCTGTCTCCCTCTCCCCCCCGGGGAGAGGGCCGGGGTGAGGGGGACGCGCCCAGCGCGCGCGCCTCGAACATTCATTCCATCGCGAGTAGCCGTGCTCATCGGTTCGTATCCTGCGCATCGAGCGCGGGAAGCACGGACGCTGCGCGTCCGTCCCCCTCACCCTGCCCGCTCCCCGCCGGAGAGAGGGGAAAAGACGCGCCGTCACGGGGCGCGCTGCGTGCCGCAATCCGGCCGGCCCGCGCGCGCATCAGAACGGCATCCACTTCGAGCTGAAGAAGCGCGACAGCCAGCCCTTGCTGTTGGCGTCGGCCAGCGTGCCCTTGCCGGTGTAGGCGATGCGCGCGTCGGCGACGCGCGTGGACGGCACGGTGTTGTCCGGGCCGATGTCCTGCGGGCGCACGATGCCGGCGATGCGCACCAGTTCCTGTCCCTGGTTGATGGTCAGCCACTTCTCGCCGCGCACCAGCAAATTGCCGTTGGCGAGACGCTGCGCCACGGTGACGGTGATCTCGCCACTCAACTGGTTGCTCTGGCTGCTGGAGCCGGAGCCGTCGAAGGCGCGCTCGCCGTCGAGGCCGATCGACGCGGCCTTGCCGTGCAGCGAGGCGACGCTGCCGAGGATGGTCGGCGCGGCGAGATCGGTCTTGTCCTTCTTGCTGGTGGTGGTGCTGGCCTTCTTGCTGGCCTGGGTGTTCTCCACCAGCACGATGGTGAGGATGTCGCCGGCGCGGTGCGCCTTGGGGTCGCTGAACAGTTCCATGTTCTGCGCGTCGTGCCAGATCGCGCCGTCCGCCGGCGCGGCGGCGGCCACCGCCGGTTCCGGCATGGTCGGCGCGTACGACGTGTCGGCGCGCGGCGGCGCGCTCATGCAGCCGGCCAGCGCGGCGCACGCCACCAGCGCGCACGCGCGCGCCAAGCCGTGTGCCCCCGCGGTCCGCCTCTCGCCCTGCGCTTTCATCGGCCGCGCCCCCTCACGTGTGCTGGTTGATGAACTGCAGCATCTGGTCGCTGGCCGAGATCGCCTTCGAGTTCATCTCGTAGGCGCGCTGCGTCTCGATCATGTTGACCAGCTCCTCGACCACGTTGACGTTGGAGGTCTCCAGCGAGCCCTGCGCCAGCGTGCCGAGGCCGTTCAAACCCGGGGTGCCGGTCTGCGGCGTGCCGCTGGAAGCGGTCTCGACGTACAGGTTCTGCCCGCGCGGCTCGAGGCCGGCGGGGTTGGCGAAGTCGGCGAGCTGCAGCGTGCCGACCTGGATCGGCGCGGCCTGCCCCGGCACCTGCGCGGTGACGGTGCCGTCGGCGCCGATGGTGATGCTCTGCGCGTTGGTCGGCAGGGTGATCGACGGCTGCAGCGGATAGCCTTCGGCGGTGACGATCTGGCCCTGCGCATCGAGGTGCAGCGAACCGTCGCGGCTGTAGGCGACGCTGCCGTCGGGCATCTGCACCTGCAGGAAGCCGCGGCCCTGGATCGCCACGTCCAGCGAATTGCCGGTCTGCACCAGGTTGCCCTGGGTGAACAGCTTCTCGGTGCCGACCACGCGCACGCCGGTGCCGAGCATCAGCCCGGACGGCGACTGCGTCTGCTCGGAGGTCTGCCCGCCGGCCTGGCGCACGTCCTGGTACAGCAGGTCCTCGAACTCCGCGCGCGAACGCTTGAAGCCGGTGGTGTTGACGTTGGCCAGGTTGTTGGAAGTGACCGCCATGCGCGTCTGCTGCGCGTCGAGGCCGGTCTTGGCGATCCACAGGGCTGAGAACATCGTCGTTCGCTCCTCGCGCCGGGTTCACCGGCGCGCACGTGCATGAAAGGGATCAGGTCGCCTGCAGCAGTTGCGTGGCCGCGCGGGCGTTGTCGTCGGCGCTGCGGATGCCGCGCACCTGCATCTCGAACTGGCGCGCCAGCTCGATCATGCGCACCAGTTGCTCCGACGGGTTGACGTTGCTGGACTCGATCACGCCCGAGGCGAGGCGCACGCCGGCATCGGCCGGCGCCGTGCCGTCGCCGGCGAGGCGCATCAGGCCGTCGCCGCCCTTGGCGAGCTGCGCCGGCTCCGGGTTCACCAGCTTGATGCGGCCGACCACGGCCAGCGTGGCCGGACCCTGCCCCTGCGGCACCACCGACACCGTGCCGTCGTTGCCGATGGTGAGCTGCGTGTACGGCGGCACCGAGATCGGGCCGCCGTCGCCCAGCACCGGCTGGCCGGTGGCGGTGGTCAGCAGGCCGTCGGCGCCGACCTGCAGGCTGCCGGCGCGCGTATAGCCTTCGCCGCCGTCCGCCGCCTGCACGGCGATCCAGCCTTGGCCCTGCACGGCGACGTCGAGGTCGCGGCCGGTGGCGACCTGAGGACCGGCGGAGAGATCCCAGCCGGTGCCCTGCGCGACCGCGTTGATGCGCGAACGCTCGCCGTCGCCCAGCACCGGCACGCTGCGGAACGCCGACAGCTCGGCCTTGAAGCCGGCGGTGTTGGCGTTGGCGAGGTTGTGCGCCACCTCGGCCTGCGCGCGCATGGTCTGCGTCGCGCCGGTCATCGCCACGTACAGCGAGCGGTCCATGCGTCAGTCCCCCCGCTCAGTTGTGGATGTTGATCACCGTCTGGGTGATCTTGTCGTCGGTGGAGATCATCTGCGCGTTCGCCTGGTAGTTGCGCTGCGCCTTGATCATGTTGACCAGCTCGGCGGTGAGGTCGACGTTGGACGCTTCCAGCGCGCCCGACTGGATCTCGCCGAGGTTGCCGCTGCCGGCGGTGCCGCGCACCGCCTGGCCGGACTGGAAGGTCTCGCCCCAACTGGTGTTGCCGAGCTGCTGCAGCGCCTGCGGGTCGGCGAACGTCGCCAGCGCGACCTGGCCGAGCGCGCTCGACTGGCCGTTGGAGAAGCGCGCCGAGACCACGCCGTCGGCGCCGACCTCGATGCCGCTGAGGCGGCCGGTGGCGTAGCCGTCCTGCTGGATGCCGGTCACCGAGAAGGCGTTGCCGTACTGCGTGGCGCTGCCGAAGTCGAGGGTCAGCGCCAGCGGCTGCGCGCCGGCGTTCACCACCTGCGGCGGGAACGCCAGCTTGCCGCCGGCCGGCGACTGCAGCGCGCCGTTCTGGCTGAACACCACCTGCTGCGATGGGCCGGCGGCATTGCCGTCGAGGTAGAGATACGTGTCCCAGGTGTTGACCGCCGCGTTCTTGACGAAGTACAGCGTGCCGGTGTGGGTCGCGCCCAGCGAGTCGTACACGGTGAACGCGGTGGACTGGTTGAAGCTGGTCGGATCGGTCGGGTCGAACGGCGCCGTGACCGGCGGCGTGGCGTCGGCCGGCAGGTTGAGCTGCAGCTGCGCGTTGGTCGAGGCCTTCGGCGCGCTCTGCGAGGTGATCAACTGCAGGTCGGTCAGCGCGCTGATGTCGAAGCCGCCGGAGGCGGTCGGCGGGTACACCTGCAGGCGTTCGCCCTGCGGATTCACCACGTAGCCGTTGCGGTCGGGGCTGAACGCGCCGGCGCGCGTGTAGGCGAGGCCGGAGCCGCTGCGCACGGTGAAGAAGCCCTTGCCGCTGAGCGCGAGGTCGAGGCTGTTGTTGGTGTACTCGATGTTGCCCTGGCCGAACTGCTGCGACACCGCGGCGACGCGCACACCGTTGCCGATTGCGGTGGTGCTGACGTCCTGCGACGACACCGAGAACAGGTCGGCGAATTCGGCGCGCGACTGCTTGAAGCCGGTGGTGTTGACGTTGGCGATGTTGTTGGAAGTGACCTCGAGATCGGACGCTGCCGCATTGAGGCCGCTGAGCGAAACGTTGAACGGCATGACTGCTCCCCCTTGGGATCACATGATCTGTTTGACCTGGTCCAGCGTGGTCGCGCCGACGCCGTCCACCTGCAGGGTCGGCGCGGCGCCGGTGGCGCCGACGCTGACCCCGGAAACCGCGCCGACCACGTAGGTGCCGGCCGCCTGCGACGCGCCGCCGCTCCACACCTGCGCCGACACCGCGTAGTTGCCGGCGGGCATCGGCGTGCCATCGTCGGCCTTGCCGTCCCAGGCGAATTGGGCGAGGCCCGCCGGCCGCTCGCCGAGGTTCAGGCTGCGCACGAGCTGGCCGCTGGCGTCGGTGATCTTCACCACTACCGTGCCGCCGGCCTGCACGTCGACGCCGCCGCCGACCGTGCCGCCGGCAGCGAGGTTGGCGGTGCTGCCGGGCACCATCACGCGGTGCCCGACCAGGTCGGCCGCGCGCAGCGCCTGGTCGGCCTGCAGCGACGCCGCCAGCGCGTTGAACGAGGTCTGCAGGCCCTGGATGCCCGATACCGTGCTGAACTGCGCGAGCTGGCTCATGAACTCGCCGCTCTCCATCGGCTTGGTCGGATCCTGGTTGCGGAACTGCTCGATCATCAGCTTGAGGAAATCGCTCTGTCCGAGCTGGTCGCGCGAACCCGAGCCGGACGATGTCGCCATCGCCGTGTTGAGCGAGTTGCCGATCGCGTTCATGTCGGTCACGTGGACTTCCTCACTTGCCGAGGTCGAGGGTTTTCAGCGCCAGTTGCTTGGCGTTGTTCATCACCTCGACGTCGTTCTGGTAGGCGCGCGAGGCGGAAATCATGTTGACCAGCTCGTCGACCGGGTTGACGTTCGGCGTGTAGACCTTGCCGTCGGCGTCGGCCAGCGGATTGCCCGGCTCGTAGCGGCTGCCGACCGGCGCCTGGCTCTCGGTGACGCCGAGCACGCGCACGCCGCTCGCCTCGGCGTCGCGGCCGAGGCCGCGCTGGATCGCCGCGAACACCGGCTCGCGCGCGCGGTAGACCGTGTCCGGGCTGGAGCCGACGCTGTCGGCGTTGGCCAGGTTGGACGCGGTGGTGTTGAGGCGCACCGACTGCGCGGCCATGCCGCTGGCGGCGGTGTCGAAGATGCGGAACAGGGACATGCTCAGCCACCTCCGGTGATGGCGGTGCGCAGCATGCGGATCTGCGCGGTGATGAAGGTGAGGCTGGCCTGGTAGCGCACGCTGTTTTCGGCGTACGCGGCCTGCTCCATCTGCGGATCGACGGTGTTGCCGTCCATCGACGGCTGCAGCGGCACGCGGTACTTCAGCGCGGCGCCGGTGGCGGGATCGCTGCCGGCCGCGGCAGGGTGGCCGGGTTCGGTGAGCGCCAGGCGCACGTCGCCGGCCGCATCGCCGGACTGCGCCGCCAGCGCGCTGCGGAAATCGACGTCGCGCGCGAGGTAGCCCGGCGTGTCGGCATTGGCCAGGTTCGACGCGAGCACTTCCGCGCGCCGCTGCCACAGGCTCAAGGCCTGCGTGTGGATGCCGAATAGTGGATCGTTGCCGTTGCTCATCGCCCGCTCCCGTTCGTGGGATCGACGGGCTGCCGGCAGCAAGGAGCGTGCCACTGCGTCCGCAGGTAGCGGCGACGCGGGCTGCAGGCCGCGCCGCGCAAGGCGATGCGCGACATGCGGCAAGTTCTTGCCGGTGCCGGCGGCAGGCCGCGACCGCGGCGGCGACGGAAAACCGTCGCGCCGGCGAATACCCGCGGATCAGCCCCGCTGCGCGCGCACCTGCGCCAGCAGCTCCAGCACGCTCGCGGCCAGCAGGTCGGGCTGGAACTTGGCGACGAAGCGGTCGGCGCCGACGTCGCGCACCATCGCCTCGTTGAAGCCGCCGCTCAGCGAGGAGTGCAGCACCACCTTCAGCGGCGCCAGCGCGGCGTCCTCGCGGATCGCGCGGGTCAGCGCGTAGCCGTCCAGCGCCGGCATCTCGATGTCGGAAATCACCAGCGCGACGCGTTCCTCGGGCGCAAGCGCGGCCTGCTCGCGCAGCATCGCCAGCGCCTCGCGGCCGTCGTGCGCGACCACGCACTCGATCTCCATCTGCTTCAGCACCTCGACCAACTGGCGGCGCGCGACCGCGGAGTCGTCGGCCACCAGCACGCGCCGCGGCTGCGCCTCGGCGCGCTGCGCGGCGTTGCGCAACCGCGACGACACCTCGGCCTGCGCGCCGTTGACCTCGGCGAGGATCTGCTCGACGTCGACCACCGCCACCAGTGCACCGTCGATGCGCGTCACCGCGCTGACCCGCGCGCCGTAGCCGAGGCCGTGGCCCGGCGTCTCCATGTCGGCGCCGTCGCAGTGCACGATGCGCTCGACGTCGCGTACCAGGAACGCCTGCACCGAGCGGCTGAACTCGCTGACGATCAGGTGCGCCTCGGCCGGATCCTGCAGCGGCGGATAGTTCATCGCGCGGATCAGGTCGATCACCGGCAGCGTGCGCCCGCGGTAGTCGACCGCGCCGGCGACCAGCTCGTGCATGGTCGGCAGGCGTGCCAGCGGCGGGCAGCGCAACACCTCGCGCACCTTGAACACGTTGATCGCGAAGCGCGAGCCGCCGTCGAGGCGGAACAGCAGCATCGCCGTGCGGTTGTGCCCGGCGAGGCGGGTGAAGCGGTCGACGCTGTCCAGCAGGGCAGTGGCCATTCGCATGCGTTCCGTGGCGGATGCACGGTTATCGGCGCGGCGGGGCGGGAGCTTGAGGGAGGCCGGCGTGGGACAACGCAGATGCGCCCGTCGCGTCCTTCGCCACGCATGCCATCGATTTGCGACGCGCCGTTTCCATTCTCCACCCCCGCTCCCCACTCCATCCCCAATGGCACACGTCTTGCTTCCTCAAGTTTCGACGCTTCGGCGCGATCTGTATGCCGAACCCCCTGCCATCACGAGCGCACCGATGACCCTCCTGTTCAGCCAGCACGTCCACGCCCTCGCCGCCGCTGCCGCCGCCGGCGATCGCGAGCGCCTCGCCGCGCTGACGCGACGCCATCCGGCCGCCGCGCGCGCGCTGGCGCCGGCGCTGGCCGCGCTGGCGGAAGGCGCGCCGCAGGCGGGCACGGCCGTGCTGCATGGCGCGCGTGCGCTGGAACAACAGGGCATCGCGCTGAACGGCGCGCGCGTGCTGGCGCGCGAGCTGGGCGAACTGGGCGCGGGCTTCGACGGCTGCCGCCAGGGCGTCGGCAATTTGACGGCCGCCGCCGCCGGCATCGCCGCCGGTGCGCGCGAGGCCGACGCCGCCGGCGCGCGCGTGCGCACCGGCATCGCGCGCGGCGCCGAAGCGGTGTCCGGCCTGGACGGCCAGCATCGCCTGCTGCGCAGCGCGCTGTCCGGCATGAGCCAGGCGCACGCGCAGTTCGCCGATTTCTCCGGCGAGATCCGCCGGCTCACCGCCAGCGTGCAGGAGATCGCGCACCAGACCAACCTGGTCGCGCTGAACGCGGCGATCGAGGCGGCGCGCGCCGGCGACGCCGGGCGCGGCTTCGCCGTGGTCGCCGACGAGGTCAAGCAACTCGCCGAGAAGACCGCGCAGGCGACTGCCGAGATCGAGGCGGTCACCACCACCATGAGCGAATTCTCCGGCCAGCTCGACCAGGCCGTCGACGACGGCCTGCGCCGGCTCGACCAGGCCGGCGCGACCGCCGCCGAAGCCGCCGCCGCGCTGACCGAGGCCGGCGCCGCGTCCGCCGACGGCGCGGCGCGGATGGCCGCCGCCGCCGATGCCGCGGACGGCGTGCGCCGGCATGCCGAGGGCGCGGCGGAATCCCTGGGCGCGCTGGCGCGCCGGCTCGACGAGGCGCGCCGCCAGGCCGAGGCGCTGATCCGCAGCGCGCTGCTGGCGCACCGTCTCAACGTCGCGCGGCTCGGCGCGGACGGCGCCGCCGACGCCGCCACCGTCAGCCACGCGATCCGCGAAGCCAGCCAGGGCCTGCGCTATGCGCTGGAGCTGGCCGCGCAGGACCCCGACACGCTCGATCTGCGCTGGCTGGAAACCGACCAGCCCGGCCAGCAGATCGCGCGCTGGATCGAGCGGCTGGCGCGCGCGCGCGGGCCGCATCCCGCGCTGGAAACGCTGGCCGACGCCGGCCGCCGCTACGCCACGCGCAGCGCGGAGCTGGCCGGCCTGATCGCCGACGGCCGCGCCGGCGAGGCGCGCGGCGCGCTGCACGAACTCGACGGCGACCTCGAACGCATCAGCCAGAGCCTGGCCACGCTGGCCGCGGGAGCGGCGGCGTGAACCTGTGCGGCCGCCTCGCGCTGGCGCTGCCGCTCGCGGCGGGCGCCGTCGCGGCGCAGGCCGCCGACGGCATCCAGCCGCTGGACAGCCTGCAGCGCGCGGCGGAAGCCTACGTGCGCGCGCATGTCGCGCCCGCCGGCGGCCGCGTCGTCGTGCGCGCCGCCGCGCTGGACGCGCGCCTGCGCCTGGCCGCCTGCGCCGCGCCGCTGCAGGCCGAGCTGCCGGGCGACCGCATCGCCGGCACGCGCGCCAGCGTCGCGGTGCGCTGCCCGGGACCGCGCGCATGGCGGCTGTTCGTGCCGGTCGAGGTGCACGTCTATCGCGAAGTGCTGGTCGGCGCGCGCGCGCTGGCGCGCGGCGAAACCGTCGCCGCCGCGGACGTGCGCGCCGAACAGCGCGACGTCGCGCAGCTCGGCTACGGCTACCTTACCGATCCGGCCGCGCTGGCCGGACGTCAATTGCTGCGGCCGCTGCGCGCCGGGGCGGTGCTGAGCCCGGCCGCGCTGGCCGCGCCGACGCTGGTGCGTCGCGGCGACCAGGTCACCCTGCTGGCCGGCGCCGGCGCGCTGGCGGTGCGCAGCAGCGGAACCGCGCTGGAGAACGGCGGCGAAGGCGCGCAGGTGCGCGTGCGCAACGCCGGCTCCGGACGCATCGTGCAGGGCGTGGTGCAGGCGGCCGGCACGGTCGCGGCGCTGCCCTGAGGGGGCGTGCGGCGGGCCCTAAAGTTTTCCCGCGGCAGGCCGATACATCGTGCAACAGGTTGAAACTGGCGGAAGGCCCATTCGCATGGACAACAAGATTGCCCCACGGCTGCCCCTGCAGCCGCAGCCGCGCGACGGCCGCCTCGGCGGCAACGCCGCCGCGGGTTCCGCCGCCGGCACGGACGCCGCCCGGCCCGGCGCCGACAGCGTGCAGTTGACCGACTCGGCGCGCGCCCTGCACCAGGCCGAACGGCCCCGCGCGGATGCCGCGCCGGTGGACGCCGCACGCGTCGAACGCCTGCGCCAGGCGCTGGCCGACGGCGGCTACCAGGCCGATTCGAGCCGCATCGCCGACAAGCTGCTGGCGCTGGAGCGCCAGATCGGCGGGAAGTCCTGAGATGGACCTGTCCGACGAGCTGACGCGCACGCTTGCGCTGGTGGTCGGCGAGATCGCCAGCACCGCCGAGCGGCTGCTCGCCGAGCTCGAGTGCGAGCGCGACGCGTTGCTCGCCGGCGACGACGCCGCGCTGGACGCGGCCGGCGCGGCCAAGGACGCCCACGTGCGCCAGCTCGAAATGCTCGAGGCCGAACGCGTGCACCTCGCCGCGCAGATCAGCGGCGGCTTCGGCCTGGCCGCGATGCAGAGCGGGCTGGCCCGCGATCCGGCCACGCTGGCGCGCTGGCAGCAGGCGCTGGCGCTGCTGGCGCGCTGCCGCGAGCTGAACCAGAACAACGGCGCGGTGGTGGACGTCAAGCTGCGCCAGGTGCGCCAGGCGCTGCACCTGCTGACCGGCGAATCCGCCGACGCCGGCCTGTACGGCCCGCGCGGCGCCGGCGCCGTCGCGCGGAGGCCGCACTCCATCGCCAAGGCCTGACGCGGCCGGGCCGTACGGACGCCGCCGAACGTGATTACCGCCGGCCACGAGATCCAGGCGCTGCTCATGAGGCTCATCGCCGAACGCACGCCGTTGTCGGTGTTCCTTCCGGAAGCCGGCGCGCCCTACGGCAGCCTGCTGCTGGGCCTCGACCGCGAGCGCGGGCAACTGATCGCCGACGCGCTGTACCCCGCCGCCGGCCACCGGCGCGCGGTGCCGGGCCTGGCGCTGCACGTGGCGACCCGATTGGGCGGCATCGAGCTGCGCTTCCGCACCCGCATCGACGCGGTCGATGCCGCCGCCGCCGCATACCGCCTCGCGCTGCCGCGCGAACTCGACTATCGCCAGCGCCGCCGCGCCTACCGCACGCGCGTGCCCGCCGCCTACGTGATCGGCGCGCAACTGCACGCCGACGAAGCGGCGGCGCAGCGTGCCGCCAGCCTGGTCGACATCTCGACCGAAGGCGTCGCGCTGCGCATGCGCGCCGCCGACGCGCCCACGCCCGGCGACTGCCTGCGCTGCACCATCGAGCTGCCGGTCGGCGTGCTGGAAGCGATGCTGGAGATCCGCAGCGTGCGCACCGATCCGGCGATGCCGGGCGCGTGCAGCATCGGCGGCAGCTTCGCCGGGCTCAGCCACGAGCAGCAGCGCCTGGTCGGCCGCTTCACCGCGTTGCTGCAACGCCGCCTGCTGCGCGCGCGCCGCCAGGCCCCACCATGAATTCCGCCACGGAAGATCGCCGCCATGCCGCAACCGAACGCCGCCACCGCCACGCCCGCCGCGCCCGCCATGCTGGTCGCGCGCCAGCCGATCCTCGACCGTGAGCAGCGGCTGTTCGGCTACGAGCTGCTGTTCCGCGCGCAGGCCGACGACCAGCAGGCGCGCATCACCAATCGCGACGCCGCGACCGCGCGCGTGCTGCTGCATGCGTTCGTCGACTTCGGCATCAAGCGGCTGGTCGGCGACAGCCTCGCCTTCGTCAACCTGACCCGCAACCTGCTGCTCAACCACCAGCACCTGCCGAGTTCCGGCAAGCAGGTCGGGCTGGAGATCCTCGAAGGCGAGAAGCTCGACGCCGAGCTGATCGAGGCGGTGCGCACGCTGGCCGGGCGCGGCTACACCATCGCGCTGGACGACTTCACCTTCGGCGACGGCGGCGCCGAGGTCGAGGCGCTGCTGGGGCTGGCGCAACTGGTCAAGCTGGACGTGCTGGCCCACGACGCGGACGGCCTGGCGGCGATGGTGCAGCGGCTGCGCCGCTACCCGCTCAAGCTGGTCGCCGAGAAGGTGCAGACGCGCGAGCAGTACGAGCGCTGCCTCGCGCTCGGCTTCGACTATTTCCAGGGCTACTACCTGCTGCGCCCGGAGAACGTCGCCGAGGCCACCTTCGGCGAGAACCGCCTGAACGTGATGCGCCTGCTGGCGGCGATCGAGAACCCCGACACCGGCCCGGACGAGCTGGACGCGGTGATCCGCAACGACGCCGTGCTCAGCTACAAGCTGCTGCGCCTGGTCAACTCGGCCTACTTCGCGCTGCCGATCAAGGTGAAGTCGATCCTGCACGCGATCGTCTACCTCGGCCTCGGCCGCGTGCGCGGCTGGGTGCGCATGCTGGCGCTGGCCGGCCTGGAGGACCGCCCGGCGGAGCTGCTGAAGACCGCGCTGGTGCGCGCGCGCATGTGCGAGCAGCTCGCCGCGCGCATGCCGCGCGAGCGCCAGGAAATGGCCTTCACGGTCGGCCTGTTCTCGCTGCTGGACGCGCTGATGAACGCACCGATGGACACGCTGCTCGAGAAACTGCCGCTGCCCGAGGAAGTGCGCGCGGCGGTGCAGCGCGGCGAGGGTCCGTTCGCGCCGCTGCTGGACGAGGCGCTGGCCTGCGAGCGCGCCGAATGGGACCGCCTCGCCGACGCCGGCGCGCACGCCGAGCGCCTGGCCAACGCCTACCTGTCGGCGATCGACTGGGCCGAGCAGGTCTACAGCTTCGCCGGCGCGCAGGCCGCGGCGGCCTGAGGCGCGCCGGCGCGCCTGCATGCGCTGCCCGTCGCGGCGCCGCGTCCTGCCCGCGCGGCGCCCCCGCGCGGGCGAACGCCTCTGCTAGCATCGCGGCGTTTCGCCTGGAGCCGGCATGGACGGTCATCCCATCACCCCCAGCACGCGCCTCGCCGAAGTGCGCTACGAGATCCGCGGCGCGCTGGCGCTGCGCGCGCGCGAGCTCGAGGCGCAGGGCCGCGCGATCCTCAAGCTCAACATCGGCAACCCGGCACGGTTCGGTTTGCGCACGCCGCCGCACCTCGCCGCGGCGGTCGCCGCGCGCCTCGCCGACAGCGAAGGCTACGGCCACGAGATGGGGCTGGAGGAAGCGCGCGAGGCGATCGCCGCGCAGCAGCGCGCGCGCGGCGTCGCCGGCGCCGACGTCGAGCGCGTGTTCGTCGGCAACGGCGTCAGCGAGCTGATCGACCTGGCGCTGCGCGCGCTGCTGGAGCCCGGCGACGAGGTGCTGCTGCCCAGCCCCGACTACCCGCTGTGGAGCGCGGCGACGCTCCTCAACGGCGGCCACCCGCGCTACTACGCCTGCCCCGCCGCGCGCGGCCACCTGCCGGATGCGGACGAGATCGAGGCACTGGTCACGCCGCGCACGCGCGCGCTGGTGCTGATCAACCCCAACAACCCGACCGGCGCGGTCTACCCGCGCGCGCTGCTCGCGCGCATCGTCGAAGTCGCCGCGCGCCGCGGCCTGCTGCTGCTCGCCGACGAGATCTACGACGGCATCCTCTACGACGGCGCGACGTTCGCGCCGCTGGCGCCGCTGGCCGGCGAGCTGCCCTGCCTCAGCTTCGGCGGGTTGTCGAAGGTGCACCGCGCCTGCGGCTACCGGGTCGGCTGGACGACGCTGTCCGGGGCGGGTGCGCGCGTGGCCGCGCTGCACGATGCGCTGCGCCTGCTGGCCGCGCTGCGCCTGTGCGCGAACGCGCCGGCGCAGTGGGCGGTGCGCCCGGCGCTGCAAGGTCCGGACACGATCGGCGCGCTGACCGCGCCCGGCGGGCGCCTGCACGCGGCGCGGCGCGCGGCGCTGGACGGCGTCGCCGCCAGCCGCTTCCTCGAACTGGTCGCGCCGCGGGGCGCGCTGTACGCGTTTCCCGCGGTGCGCGCCGACGCGCTGCCGGCCTTCGACGACGCCGCGTTCGCGCTGCGCCTGCTGGAAGAGGAAAGCGTGCTGCTGGTGCCGGGCTCCAGCTTCAACCTCGCCGCCAGCCGGCACCTGCGCCTGACCCTGCTGCCGCAGCCGCACGAGATCGCCGAGGTGTTCGTGCGCATCGAGCGCGTGCTGGCGCGCATGGCGGACGCGGGCGCGCGCCGCGCCGCCGTCGCCTGAAATCGCAACATCGCGATCCCGCTTCCGCCTCGACGTGCGGCGTGTCGGGAATCCGGGCCGAAACCGCCCACGCGCGGACACGCGTCGTGCCGATCGGCGAAAGCGGCCTTGCCGGGGGAGCGGCTTCGGCCGCGATGACGCAACGCCGCGCGAAACACAGGAGCCACCATGCCGTCCGCACCGCCGCGCTTCCTCGCCCTCGGCGATTCCTACACCATCGGCGAGGGCGTCGCGCCGTCCGGCCGCTGGCCCGCGCAGCTCGCCGCGCGCCTGCGCGCGGAAGGCATCGCCGTCGCCGATCCGCGGATCGTCGCCGTCACCGGCTGGACCACCGACGAGCTGGCCGCGGCGATGGACGCCGCGACGTTCGCGCCGCCGTACGCGCTGGTCACGCTGCTGATCGGCGTCAACAACCAGTACCGCGGCCGCGGGCTCGACGACTACCGCGGCGAATTCCGCGCGCTGCTCGAGCGCGCGCTCGCGCTGGCCGGCGGCGAGCCGCGGCGCACGGTCGTGGTGTCGATCCCGGACTGGGGCATGACGCCGTTCGCGCGCGCGCAGGGCCGCGACGCCGCGGCCGTCGCCGCTGCCATCGACGCCTTCAACGCGGTCAACCGCGAGGAAGCGGAAGCGCGCGGCGCGCGCTGGGTCGACGTCACCGACCTCTCGCGCGAGCGCGGCGATGCGCCCGACATGCTGGCCGAGGACGGCCTGCACCCGTCCGCCGCGCAGTACGCGCGCTGGACGCAGCGCATCCTGCCGGCCGCGCGCGCGGCGCTCGCCCGGCCGCGCTGACC
>NZ_JBDKSX010000122.1:0-27495 GCF_039680435.1 Mizugakiibacter sp.
GCCAAGGTCGCCATCGTCGCCTGCATGCGCAAGTTGCTCACCATCCTCAATGCCATGGTCCGCGACGGCACACGCTGGAACCCCGATCTGGCAAAACCGGCTTGACGATCAACACAGTTGCTCTCCCCGTTGGGGAGAGGGAGACAAGCGGGATGCGGTCGCCATGGACGGATCGGTGCGATGGTGGTGGGACATGCAGAGCAGCGCGCTGCGCGCGTCCCCCTTGCCCCGGCCCTCTCCCCGCTGGGGAGAGGGGGACAAGCGGGGTGGGGCGATGGTGATCGGATCGGTGCGATGGTGGTGGGACATGCAGAGCGGCGCGCTGCGCGCGTCCCCCTCACCCCGACCCTCTCCCCGTTGGGGAGAGGGAGACAAGCGGGGTGGGGCGATGGTGATCGGATTGGTGCGATGGCGTTGATGCACGCAATGCAGCGCGCTGCGCGCGTCCCCCTTGCCCCGGCCCTCTCCCCGTTGGGGAGAGGGGGACGGGCGCGGCTCACCGACGCCGGTGGGCGCGGTGCAGCAGATAGCGATTGGAGCGGTGCTGCGGTGGCGGTCGCGAGGTTCGACTCTTGTCTTGATCCCCTCTCCCCAGCGGGGAGAGGGTTAGGGTGAGGGGGAGGCCGTGAAACGGCCTAACGTTCCCCTGGCGCGCGGTCTGCGGGAGCGCATGACCGATGCGGAGCGGATGTTGTGGCGGCATCTTCGCGGTCGCCACTTCCAGGGATGGAAGTTCCGGCGCCAGCATCCGGTCGAAACGTACATCGTGGATTTCGTCTGCCTGGAAGCGAGGCTGGTGATCGAACTCGACGGCGGGCAACATGCGGACAATGCCGACGCGAACGCCGCGCGCAGCGCGAAGCTGGCCGAAGCGGGATTCCGCGTACTCAGGTTCTGGAACGATGCCGTGTTGACGCAAACCGACGCCGTGCTCGAAAGCGTGTTCGCCGCCCTTGGGGCGGCGCCCCCTCACCCCGGCCCTCTCCCCGGTGGGGAGAGGGTGGCAGGCAGGAGCGCGTCGTGAGCGCGCCGGCCCTGACCGACCCGCGCCAGGCGCAGGCCTTCCGCTTCGTGCGCTGCGGCTATGCCGACGGCGTGGCCGAACTCGTGTACGCGTTCGACGACGGCCCCGAGCTGGTCGAGCGCATCCTGTATCCGGATGCGCCGGCGCTGCCGGCCGCGCGCCGCGAGGCGTTCGCCGCGGCGCTGCGGCTGCTGCACCTGGTCGCCGGCGTCAGCTACTACAAGGCGGGCGTGCCGGAGCGCATCGTGGTCGAGGGCTGGACGCCCGGCCCGGACACGGCGTCCTTGCTGGACGCGCTGTACCTGCACGGCCTCGCCGAGTTCGCCTACCGCAACAAGCTCGACCTGCGCGGGCGCATCCGCTTCCCGCGCGACGGCGCGGCGGCCGCGCCGGCCGCGACGCTCGGCCTGCCGCGGCGCACGCTGGCGCCGATCGGCGGCGGCAAGGATTCGCTGGTCGTGGTGGAAGCGCTGAAGCGCATCGGCGAGGACGCCACCGCGGTGTGGGTCGGACGCTCCGCGCTGATCGAGGCTTGCGCCGCGCGCACCGGCCTGCCGATGCTCAACATCGGCCGCGAGCTGTCGCCGCTGCTGTTCGAACTGAACCGCCTCGGCGCGTTGAACGGCCACATCCCGGTGACCGCGGTGAATTCGGCGATCCTCGTCTGCGCCGCGCTGCTGTACGGCTACGACGCGATCGCCTTCGCCAACGAGCGCTCGGCGTCCAGCGCGACGCTGGAGTACGAGGGGCAGGCGGTCAACCACCAGTGGAGCAAGAGCTTCGCGTTCGAGCGCATGCTGCACGCGTATCTCAAGGCGCACGTCGCCGCGGACCTGCACTACTGCTCGCTGCTGCGGCCGTTCCCGGAGCTGGCGGTGACGCGCGCGTTCGCGCGGCTGCCGCAGTACTTCGACGTGTTCTCGAGCTGCAACCGCAATTTCCGCATCCTCGGCCCGCGTCCCGCCGACCGCTGGTGCGGACAGTGCCCGAAGTGCCACTTCGTGTTCCTGGCGCTGGCGCCGTTCCTGCCCAAGCCGCGGCTGCTGGCGATCTTCGGCCAGAACCTGCTGGACGACGACGCGCAGGCGCCGGGCTTCGACGCGCTGATGGAGTACCGCGACCACAAGCCGTTCGAGTGCGTCGGCGAGGGCGCCGAAGCGCGCGCGGCGATGGAGGCGCTGGCGGCGCGGCCGGAGTGGCGCGAGGACGCGCTGGTGGCGCGCTACCGCGAGGAGATCCGCCCGCAGATCCTCGCCGCGCAGCTCGCGCTGGAGCCGTGGCTGGAGCCGGGCGGCGAGCACCTCGTGCCCGCGCGGCTGGCCGGAGCGCTGGATGCGATTCGCGGAACTTGAGCGCGCCGACGTCGCGGTGTGGGGCTACGGCCGCGAAGGCCGCGCCGCGCTGGCCGCGCTGCGCGCGCGAGCGCCGCGCACGCCGCTGACGCTGTACTGCCTGCCTGCCGAAGCGGACGCCGCGCGCGCGGCGTTCGCCGAGGGCGTGCGCGTGGTCGATGCGCCGCCGGATGCCGACGCGCTGGCGCGTCACGGCGTGGTGGTGAAGTCGCCCGGCATCGGCGCGTACCGTCCCGAGATCGCCGCCGCGGCCGCGCGCGGCACGCGCTTCACCTCCGGCACCGCGCTGTGGTTCGGCGAGCGGCCCGACGCGCGCGTGGTGGCGGTCACCGGCACCAAGGGCAAGAGCACCACCACGGCGCTGGTCGCGCACCTCGCGCGCAGCCTCGGCGTGCGCACCGCGCTGGCCGGCAACATCGGCATGCCGCTGCTGGAACTGCTCGACGCGCAGGCGGAGCTGTGGGTGGTCGAGCTGTCCAGCTTCCAGACCCGCGAGGCCGGGCCGCTGGAGCTCGCCGCGATCACCAGCCTGTACGAGGAACACCTCGACTGGCACGGCTCGCGCGAGCGCTACGTCGCCGACAAGCTGGCGCTGGCCGACGCCGCGCGCACGCTGCTGGTCAACGCCACGCAGCCGCGGCTGCTGCAACTGACCGCGGCGCATCCGCGGCGCCGCACGTTCGGCGACGCCGAAGGCTGGCATGTCGCCGACGGCGCGATCCGCCGCGTGGACGAAGCGCTGCTGCCGCTGACCGAGCTGCCGCTGCCCGGCGCGCACAACGCGCTGAACGCCTGCGCCGCGCTGGCCGCGCTGGAACTGCTCGATCTCGATGCACGCGCGGCGGCACCGGCGCTGCGCACGTTCCGCGCGCTGCCGCACCGGCTGCAGCCGCTGGGCGAGCGCGGCGGCATCGCCTGGATCAACGACTCGATCAGCACCACGCCGCAGGCGGCGCTGGCCGCGCTGGACAGCGTGCACGGGCGCGCGGTCACGCTGATCGTCGGCGGCCACGACCGCGGACTGGACTGGTCGGGTTTCGTCGCGCGCATGCGCACGCAGCCGCCGCACGCGCTGGTCTGCCAGGGCGCCAGCGGCGCGCGCATCGCCGACGAGCTGGCCGCGGCGGGCGTCGCCGTGGCCGCGCGTTGTGCCGACCTCGCCGATGCGGTGGCGCAGGCGCGTGCACTGACGCCGCCCGGCGGCTGCGTGCTGCTGTCGCCCGGCGCGCCCAGTTTCGACCAGTTCCGCAACTACGCCGAGCGCGGCCGCACCTTCGCCGCGCTGGCCGGCTTCGACGGCGCGGCGATCGCGGGCATCGAAGGGCTGGGCGTGGCGTGAGCCTCGTCCGCCCGGCGAAACGGACGCGGCGGTGGACCGGTCGAGATTCCTGCTGCGCGCGCCTCCCTCTCCGCCCCGCACGGAAGCGGGGCGGCGGCGCAAGGCGCCTGCTTTGCGCGGGCATGGCGCCGGGGTCGCCTGCCCGCAGGCTCCTGCGAAGGCTTTCCCTCGCGGCAGGGGAAGGCGGGCGGCGGACAAGCGGCGTCGGCGCGACGCGTATCCCTCGATGAGGCAACGATGGAGCCCACCATGCACCGCGTGAAGGTATGGGACCTGCCGACGCGCCTGACGCACTGGGCGCTGGCCGCGCTGGTGCTGCTGCAGTACGGCACCGCCGAGTGGCACTGGCTGTCGATGGACTGGCACTTCCGCTTCGGCTACGCGACGCTGGCGCTGGTGCTGTTCCGCGTCGCCTGGGGCTTCGCCGGCTCGCGGAGCAGCCGCTTCGCCGACTTCGTGCGCGGGCCCGCGCGCGTCGCCGCGTACCTGCGCGCGACGCTGGCGCGGCGCGAGGCGCGCACGCTCGGCCACAATCCGCTGGGCGGCTGGTCGGTGCTGGCGCTGCTGCTGTGCCTCGCGGTGCAGGGCGTCAGCGGCCTGTTCGGCAGCGACGACATCACCCTGTTCGGTCCGCTGAGCAGCCGCGTCTCCGACGGTGCGGTGGCGCTGATGACCGCGCTGCACAAGTTCAACCGGGTCGTGCTGCTGGCGCTGGTCGCGCTGCACCTCGTCGCGGTGTTCGCGCACCTCGCGTTCAAGCGCGACAACCTGATCGCGCCGATGCTGCACGGCTGGAAGCGCTGGCCGGCGGCGGTCGCGCTGCGCTTCGCGCCCGGATGGCGCGCGTGGCTGCTGCTGGCGATCGCCGCGGCGCTGGTGTGGGGCGTGGTGGCCTGGGGCGAAGCCGGCGGCGCGGCGTACTGACGCCGCGCGCCGTGCGTCGCGTAGGGCGGAATCGCCGCGCAGCGGCGCTTCTGCCGCGTGTGGACTGCGGCTGTGCGCGACAAGGCGGAAGCCGCTGCGCGGATTCCGCCCTACGGTTGCGCGGGGCGCGCCTCAACGCTCGTAGCGGTAGTCGAGGCCGGCGCGGCTGCCGGTGGTGGCGTTCTGCGCCTCGAAGCGCAGGTGCCGGGTCAGCGTGTAGCGCAACGTCACCACTTCGCCGGGGCTGAACAGGCCGACGCCGTAGCCGAGGTAGAGGCGCGGCGAGAGATACTTGCCGACGCTGAACGCGGCGCCGCCCAGCGCGTCGCTGGTGGACACGCCGATCTCCTCGATGCCGAGCCGGCTGCCGATCTGCTTGGCCAGGCGGTCGCCGCCGGCCGTGCCGAGCGCCTGCGCGGCGGAGCCGAGCATGTCGCCCTCGCCGCTCTTCAGTGCCGACAGCGGCCGGCCGGTGACGAGGTAGGACAGCGCCTCGGACTGCTCCATCGGCGGATCCGAGAACACGGTCAGCAGCGGCTGCGCGGCGGTGCCCTGCACGCGCAGGCCGGGGGTGACGTCGGGCAGCTTGCGCACCGCGGTGATGTCGAGGCCGGGGTTGTCGATCGGCGTGCCGGCGAACAGCAGGCGGCCGCGCTCGATGCCGAGGTTCTGGCCGTAGGCCTTGTAGGTGCCGTCGACACGGACCTCGCCGCGCGCGGTGGTGGGCTTGCCGGGGCGGTCGCGCACCGCGAGCTGGCCGCCAAGTTTGCCGTCCAGGCCGAAGCCCTTGAGGTGCACCTGGTCGCCGAGGACGACGGTGACGTCGGCGTTGACCGGCAGCGGCGCCCCGCCCTCCGCCGCCGGCGCGTCGACGATCACGACGTCCGGCGAGCGCCGCGCCGCGCCACCGCCGGGCAGCCTGGCCAGATCGACGTCGGCGGCGGGAATCGCCACGCTTCCGCCGATGGCGTAGACGCCGTCGGCGCGCGTGACGGCGAGATCGGGCGTGACGCGCACGCGCGCGGCGGGAATGTCGGCGGCCAGGAAGTCTTCGCCGCGGATGTCCAGCCGCAGCGGCTCGGCCGGCCGCGTGCTGACGCTGCCTTTCACCGCCAGCGCGCCCTGGCCGGAGGCGACGCGGCCGTCGATCTCGAAGTGTTCGGCGTCGCGCGCATCCAGCGCCAGCTCGCCGTCGTGCAGCTTCAGCCCGGCCGCCGGCACTTCCGCGGCGAAGCCGCGCAGCGTCATCCGGCCGGCCACGCGCGGCGCGGCCAGCGTGCCGCCCAGCGCGTAGCGGCCGTCGAGCGCGCCCTTCACCGCGGCCAGTTGCGGCGTCAGCAGCTCGACGAAGGCGATGCTGGGCAGGTTCACGCTCACCGCGCCGGACAGCGCTCGCTGTGCGCCGCTGAGCGTCGCTTCGCCGTCGATGCGGCCGCCGTCGGCGAGCGCGGCGCGCAGCGTCGCGCGCTGTGCGGACGGCGCGAGCGTGGCGTCCACGGCGAACTCGCGCCAGCCGAGCAGGGGCTGTTCGGGGCGTTCCGTGTAGACGACGCCGCCTGCCGCCGAGCGCAGGCCGGCGCGGCCGGACAGCGCGCCGTTCGCATCGCGGCGCAGTTCGCCGCTGCCGTCGAGCGTGCCGTCGATGCGTAGCGGAGCGTCGGGCGCCGCCAGCGCGGCGAGCAGGGCGATCGGCATGCGCGTGAGGCTGTAGTTCGCGCGCGCCGTGCCGCGCGCGTCGCGCTGGCCGGACACGCACAGCCGCGGCTCGCCGGCGGCGAGGCACAGTTGCGACAGGCTGGCCGCGCCGTCGCGCCAGCCGAGCTGCGCCGGCTGTTGCAGCGTCCACGCCGGCAAGCCGGTGGGTTCGAGCCGCAGCGCGGCCAGCGTGCCGCTCCACGCGGCGTTGCGGTAGCTGCCGTCGAGCGCCAGCGCGACGCCGAGCTGCGCGCCGCGCGCGTCCAGGCGCAGCGCGTGCTTTGCCGCGACGCCGTCGCCGCGCAGGTCGATGCGGTAAAAGGCGAAGCCGCCCAGCGCGACGTCGCGTGCGTCGAGGTCGAGCCTGCCGCCGGGCGCGCTCGCGTCGGGCAGGTCGGCCTGCAGCCGCAGCGTGGCGGCCCGCGCGCCCGCGTAGCCGAGCTTCGCGGCGTCGAGGCGGCCGCGCACGGCGAGCCGCGGCCAGCGGCCCGCGATGTCGAAACGGCCGTCCAGACGGCCGGACGCCTGCGGCAGCCAGTCGCCCAGCGAAGCGATCGCCAGCGTCACCGTGGCGTCGGTGGTGTGTCCGCCGCGGCCGGCGATGCCGACGCGGCTGGTGTCGGAAGCGAGTTCGAGCGAGCCGTCGAGCACGTAATCCGGTGCCAGGCGCAGGTCGGCGCCGCCGCGCACGGGGCGGCGGCGCAGCGTGCCGCCGACGCGGTCGAGCTTCAGCGTCGCCTGCGGCCCGCGGTCGGTCAGCGTGCCGCGGCTGGCGAGACGGAAATCCAGCGCGCCGGGCCAGTCGGCGAAGAACGCGCCGGGGTCGAGGCGCTTGGCGACCGCGTCGATGTCCCAGCCGAAGCGCGGCTGCAGGGTCAGCGTGCCGTGCGCGTCGAGATCGCCCTGCGGCTGCACCAGCCGCAACGTCTGCAGCGCGACCTGCCGCGGCGTGCCGTCCAGCACCACGGCGAAATCGGCCACGTGCCGCGGCGGCCCCAGCGCGAAGCTGCCTTGTGCGGCGTAGCGCGCGGCGCTGCCGGCGAGGTGCAGGTCGCCGCGCGTGGCCAGCGCCTGTCCGGCCAGGTCGGCGGGCAGCACCACGTCCCGCCAGGCCACCGCGAATTCGGCGGCGACGGGTTGCGCCTTCAGCTGCACGTCGCCGTGCGCCTGCAGCGCGCCCTTGGCTTCGGGCGAGCGCAGCGTCAGCGTCGAGACGCGCAGCAGGCCCGGCGTCAGCGCGAAGCGCAGCGGGTCGATCAGCACGCGGTGGCCGTTGGCATCGATGCGGCCGCGCAGGTCGCCGCCGCCGCGGTCGCCGCGGCCGTCGAGGCGCAGCCCCAGCGACTTCAGCGCGCTCGTGCCGAGCAGCGGCGCCGGATCGAACGCGGGCGCGTCCAGCGCCAGCGTCCAGGCCCGCGTGGCGTCCGCCGTCAGCGTGGCGTTCAACGTGGCCGTCGCGGGTTGCGTCAGCGCCAGCGTGAAGGTCGCACGCCTGCCGTCGCTGGCGGCGCCGAGCGTGCCGGCATAGCGCGCGGTGCCGATCCGCCAGTCGAACTGCGCGCGGCCGTTGCCGGGATAGCCGCGGCGCAGCGCCAGCGTGCCGGCGAGGTCGGCGCTGCCGGCGGGCGCGCGCAGCGCCAGCCGGCGCGCCTCGAAGCCGTCGCGCGTCCACGCACCGGCGAAATCGAGGCTGTCGGCCGCGAACGCCGGCGCGCCGTTCCGGACGATGCGGATGCGGGCGACGCGCAGGCGGTCCAGCCGGATGTCCAGCGGCGGACGCGGATCGAATGCGGTTGCCGCCTGCGGCTGCGGCGGCCGTGCGGTCAGCGCCACGTCCACGCCATCGACGTCGAGCATGCGCACGTGCAGGCGCTTCGCCAGCAGCGGCCACGGCGACCAGTCGAGCTGCACGCGCGCGATGCGCGCCTCGACGCCGGCGTCGCGCCAGCGCACGTCCTGCAGCGCCAGCGGTCCGGCCAGCGTACCCGTCGCGCCGCGCACGGCGAGCCGGCCGTCCAGCAGGCCTTCGGCGCGCGCCAGCGCGAAATGCAGGCCCGATGACGTGTACAGCAGCCACGCCAGCGCGCCGCCCGCGAGCAGCGCGAGCGCGGGCAGGAACAGCGCGAACCGGCGCGGCCATCTCATAGATCGGGCCCGATCACGATGTGCAGCTCGACGCCGTGGCGCTGGCTGTCGCGCACCGGCGTGCCGAGGTCGACGCGCACCATGCCGACCGGCGAGCGCCAGCGTACGCCCAGGCCGACGCCGGTCTTCAGGCGGAAGTCGGCGGTCGAGGTGAACGCGTCGCCGGCGTCGACGAACGCGGCCATGCCCCAGTTGCGCGTGAAGTAGTGCTCGACTTCCGCGCTGGCGACGGCGAGGTTCTTGCCGCCGATCACCAGCCCGGCGTCGTTCTTCGGGCCGATGGTCTGGTAGCCGTAGCCGCGGATCGAGCGGTCGCCGCCGGCGAAGAAGCGCAGCTCCGGCGGCAGCTTGTCGAAGGCGTCGGTCCAGGTGACGCCGGCGCTGCCGCGCAGGATCAGGCGGTTGCGGCCCTTGAACGCGCGGATCCACTTGGCGTCGGCGACGATCTGGCCGAAGTCGGCCTGCGACAGCAGGCCGGCGGAAGCGCCGCGCGCGGCGACGGTGAACGCCCAGCCGTGGCGCACGAACAGCGGGTCGTCGCCCTGCTTCCTCGACAGCGACACCTGCGGATAGAGCAGGGTGGTGTTGCCGCGCTCGGCCGCGGGGCCGCTGCCGATGGTGAAATCGCCGGTCAGCAGGTGCACGCCGACGGTGCGGGTGAAGCCGCGCCACTGCCGGGTTTCGTTGGCGACCAGGCCGAACGTGCGCGAGCGCGTGGTGGCGGTGTTCTCGTCGCGGAAATTGGCGCCGAAGTTGAAGCTGCGGTCGTTCGGCCCGGGGTAGGGGATGCCGTAGGTGACGGCGGCGGTCTTCAGCCGCTGCGCGATCAGCGTGTCGACGCCGAACTTGTGGCCGCGGTCGTTGATCCAGCGGCGCTGGATGCCCGCGCGCACGCCCGGGCCGGTGTCGGTGCCGACGAAGATGCCGGCGCTGTAGACGGTGCGCTTGGCCGGCGCCACGCCGACCTTGATCGGCACCACGCCGTCGACGGCGTGCTCGACGTCCGGCTCGACGTCGACGTAGGCGAAGTAGTCGGCGTCGGTCAGGCGCCGCTGCAGCGCCAGCAGCTTGCTCAGCGCGAAGTCGTCGCCCGCTTTCCACGGCAGGTAGCGGTCGAGGAAGCCGCGGCGGAATTGCGCACCGTGGAATTCGGTGGCGCCGAAGCGGTAGCGGCGGCCGGGCTCCCAGGCCAGGCGGATCGTGGCGCGGTTGTCGCGGCGGCTGACCTCGATGCGGTGCACGGTCAGGCGCGCGTCGAGGAAGCCGGTCTCGGTCAGCGCGGCGCCGATCGCGGATTTCGACTTCTCGTACGCCGCCTGGTCCAGCGGCTGGCCGACCTTCGGCTGGAACTGGCGGATCGCCTGCCCGACCTCGCGCAGCTTGGCGGCGGGGGCCTCCAGCGCGATCTCCAGCGCGGTGACCTCGACCGGCTCGCCGGGTACGACGTGCAGCGTCGCGTGCCAGCCGGCGTCGTCCCGGCGCAGCTCGCCGCGGACCTGCGCGTTGTAGTAGCCGTGGGGTTCCAGCGCGCGCCGCGCCTGCTCGGGCGCGCGCTGGTACAGGCGGCGCACCTGTGCCTCGGTGACGTCGCGCGCCGCGTACTGGCGGATCTCGATGGACGCCAGCACCGCGTCCTTCAGCGCGCCGTCGATGCCGTCGACGCTCACCGTCACCCGCGCCGCCCACGCGGCCGGCGCGGCGAGCAGCGTCAGCGCGAGCAGCAGGCTTCCAAGGCGTCGCAGGGGTCGGCGCATCGCGAGGTCCTTCCCGTGCTGCGCTTATAGCAGCCGGGAGGTTCACGTTGCATCAACGCGGCGGGACGGTCAGCCGACCTCGGAACCGGCGCGGTGCGCGACCCAGGCGCCGGCCAGCGCGGACAGGTAGGGGATCGACTGCGCGGCGAGGATCGTCACCCACAACTTGCCCTCGATGTAGGTGCCGCCGAAGGCGTGGATCATGCCGGCCGCGCCCAGCGCCAGCGCCACCGCCATCATCAGCTCTTCCTGCACCGGCGCGAACGCGCCGAACGCGCCGCCGCCGATGCGCCGGCTCTTGGCGGTGACGACGAACTCGCCCTTCTTCTTCACCAAGCCCTGCAGGATGCCGCGCGCGATCGCGTGGCTGAGGCCCATGCTTGCCAGCGAGGCCATCAGCGTGTCGCGCCAGCCGCACGGCACGCGCGCGCGGTACAGCACGATGCCGAAGATCGCCTTGGCGAAGAAGAATCCGATCACCGGCACCAGGAACAACTGCATCGGCAGGCTGAACACCTGCGGCAGGCCGATCATGCCGGCGGTCCAGAACAGCGCCATCAGCGTGAACACCAGGTGCAGCGCGTCGGCGAACCAGCTGAACCAGCCGGTCAGGAAGTGGAAGCGCTGGCCGCCGGAGAGCGGGCCCTTGCGCACCATCCAGCCCCAGCGGCCCTTGAGGATCTGCATCGCGCCGAACGCCCAGCGCGTGCGCTGCGACTTGTACGCCTTGAAGTCGGCGGGGGTGAGGCCCTTGCCCATCAGCTCGTCGACGTAGACCAGCTGGTAGCCGGAGTGCATCAGGCGCAGGCCGAGCTCGGCGTCCTCGCAGATCGTCCACTCCGACCAGCCGCCGGTGCCTTCCAGCGCGCTGCGCCGGACCATGGTCATGGTGCCGTGCTGGATGATCGCGTTGCGCTCGTTGCGGTGGTGCATGCCGATGCGGAAGAAGCCGTCGTACTCCCACGCGGTCATGCGCCGGAACGGGTTGTGCTCGAAGTCGCGGTGCGCCTGCGGGCACTGCACCACCGCCACCTTGGGGTCGTGGAAGTAGCCGGTCAGCGCGGACAGCCAGTCGCGGCGCACCACGTAGTCGGCGTCGACCACGGCGACCACGTCGGCGCGCGGGTCGGTTTCCTTCAGGCCGAAGTTCAGCGCGCCGGCCTTGAAGCCCGGCCACGGCGCCAGGTGGAAGAAGCGGAAGCGCGGGCCGAGCTTGGCGCAGTGCGCCTCGACCGGCCGCCAGATCGCCTCGTCCTTGGTGTTGTTGTCGATCACCAGGACTTCGAAGTTGGCGTAGTCGAGCGCGGCCAGCGAGTCGAGGGTGAGGATCACCATCTCCGGCGGCTCGTTGTAGCAGGCCAGGTGGATCGACACGAACGGCTGCGACGCGGCCGGCTCGGGCGCGCGCAGGCCGGCGTGGCGCAGCCACTTGCGCCGCCACAGCACCTCGGTGAACTCGAAGCCGTTGATCAGCAGCACGGCCAGGATTGCCAGCTGCGCCGGGAACAGGATCACCAGCATCGCCCAGTCGATCACGCCGAGGTAGAACTGGAACGGCACCGTCACCGACCACACGATCAGGCCGGCGGCGAGCTGGATCAGGCCGAGGAAGAACAGCCGCCCGGCCGGCTTGAAGCGCCCGTAGCGGCGCGCGAACCACAGCATCGGCAGGAACGCCAGCATCGCCGAGGCCAGCGCCTTCCACGGCCAGTCGACGTCCTCGATCACCGGCCCGGCGAACGGGAACTTCAGCTTGCGGTCGGCGCCGAACATGCCCCAATAGGCGCCGACGCGGCCTTCGCCGAGGTTTTCCTTCCACGGCTGGTCGAACGCTTCCATCAGGTAGTAGTCGATGCCGCGCTCGCGGGCGACGTTCATCCACTCGCGCAGGAAGATGCCCTCGTTGGCGATCGACGGCTGCGCGTATTCGAAGCGATCGCCGTTGGACGGCCAGCCGATCTCGCCGATCACCACGTGCTTGCCGGGGAACAGCTGCTTGATCTGCTGGTAGCGCATCAGCGACTGGCCGACGGCGTCCTTGCGCGGCACGCCTTCCCAGTACGGCAGCAGGTGCACGGTGATGTAGTCGACGTGGTCGGCCAGCTCCGGATACTTCATCCAGATGTGCCACGGCTCGGCGGTCGACACCGGCTGGCGGATCGCCGCGCGGGCGCGGTCGAGGTAGGCCATCAGCTGCGCCGGCGTCATGTCGTTGCGCAGCAGCACCTCGTTGCCGACCATCGCGCGGGTGATGTTCGGGTAGCGCCGCGATGCGGCGATCAACGCATCCAGCTCGCGTTCGTTGTGCGCCCAGCGGCGGTCCAGCCAGGCGCCGGCCAGCAGTTGCAGCCCGGCGTCGCGGGCGAGCCGCGGGATCTCGGGGTTGTCCAGCGTCGAGTAGGTGCGGAGACGGTGGGTGTACTTCGACAGCAGGCCGATGTCCGAGGCCAGCTCGGCCGTGTTCGGGTAGCTGTCGGTGAACGGGCTCTGATAGCGCTGGAAGGCGCTGAACGCGTAGCCGGCGACCGGGCCGTCCCAGTCGACCACGCGGGTCGGCCTGTTCGCCCACCACCACAGGCCGAAGTTCATCGCCGCGACCGCGGTCGCCATCAGGAAGGCGGCGAACAGCGTGCGGCGGGTCGGGGCGGGGGGGAGGCTCAAGCGGGTCTCTGCGGCCGGAAGGCGACAAAACTCCGCGAGCTTAGCGAAGCGCCGCGGCGCGCTCAATGCGCAGCCGCGGCGCCGGTCATGCGCAAGTCAGGCGGCGCGCCGCCGGAAGCCCGGCCGGCGCGCGCTGCCCGCGCTCACTTCAGCAGCGAGCGCAGCATCCAGGCCGTCTTCTCGTGCTCCTGCATGCGCTGGGTGACCAGGTCGGCGGTGGGCTGGTCGTCGGCCCTGTCGGCGGCCTTGAAGGCCTCGCGCGCGGTGCGCGCCACGGTCTCGTGGCCCTCGACGAGCTGCTGGACCATGGCCTTCCAGTCGGGCACGCCGGTTTCCTCCCTGATCGAGGTGAGCTTGCCGAACTGGGTGTACGAGCCCGGCGCGGTCACGTCCAGCGCGCGGATGCGCTCGGCGATGGCGTCGGCCGCGGTCCACAGCGCGTTGTACTGCTGCTCGAACATCAGGTGCAGCGTGTTGAACCTCGGGCCCGTCACGTTCCAGTGGAAGGCGTGGGTCTTGAGGTAGAGGGAATAGGTGTCGGCGAGCAGCTTGGCGAGGTGCTTCGCGATGCCTTCCCGGTCCTTCTTGGAAATGCCGATGTCGATCGCCATGGGATGCTTCTCCTCAGCTCTGGGTGCGGTCAGCCTAGTGCGCGGCGGCGGCGGAAGGAAATGAAAGCGGTCGATGCCGCCGATAGCGTGCGGCTATGATGCGCGGTTCGTATGAACGAGACGTTGCCCGCGGGGCGAAACACAACGCTCGAGGCGCTGCGCGCCGCGCTCGGCGGCGCCTGCACGCGCGACTACGGGCGCCTGCTGGGGCGCTGGCGGGCGCTGGTGCGCCAGCCGGATGCGGCGCGGCTGGCCGCGCTGGCCGCCGCCGTCGAGGCCTCGGCCGCCCGCCGCGCCGCGCGCGCCGCGGCCAAGCCGGCGATCCGCCTCGACGAGTCGCTGCCGATCGCGGCCAAGGCCGAGGAACTGGTGCGCCTGATCCGCGCGCACCAGGTGGTCGTGGTCGCCGGCGAGACCGGCTCCGGCAAGACCACCCAGTTGCCCAAGCTGTGCCTCGCCGCCGGCCGCGGCGAGGCCGGCCTGATCGGCTGCACCCAGCCGCGCCGCCTGGCCGCGCGCGCGGTGGCGCGGCGCGTGGCCGAGGAGCTGGGCACGACGGTCGGCGGCCAGGTCGGCTTCCAGGTGCGCTTCACCGAGCAGGTCGGCGACGCTACGCTGGTCAAGTTCATGACCGACGGCATCCTGCTGGCCGAGACCGGCTCCGACCGCTGGCTGAGCGCCTACGACACCATCATCGTCGACGAGGCGCACGAGCGCAGCCTCAACATCGACTTCCTGCTGGGCTACCTGAAGCGCCTGCTGCCGCGCCGGCCCGACCTCAAGCTGATCGTCACCTCGGCGACCATCGACACCGCGCGCTTCGCCGCGCATTTCGGCGGCGCGCCGGTGGTCGAGGTCGAGGGCCGTGCCTGGCCGGTCGAGGTGCGCTGGCGCCCGCCGCCGGAACGCGGCGAGGCCAACCTCACCGAGCAGGTTGCCGAGACGCTGGACGAGATCAGCGCCGCCGACCCGCGCGGCGACGTGCTGGTGTTCCTGCCCGGCGAGCGCGAAATCCGCGACGCGCACCTCGCGCTGGCGCGGCGCAACTACCGCCATACCGAGGTGCTGCCGCTGTACGCGCGACTGTCCGCGGCCGAGCAGGACCGCGTGTTCAAGCCCGGCCCGCAGCGCCGCGTGGTGCTCGCCACCAACGTCGCCGAGACCTCGCTGACGGTGCCGCGCATCCGCTACGTGGTCGATACCGGCGGCGCGCGCGTCAAGCGCTACTCGCAGCGCAGCCAGCTCGAACGGCTGCACGTCGAGCCGATCTCGCAGGCCGCCGCCGACCAGCGCAAGGGCCGCTGCGGCCGCGTCGGCCCGGGCGTGTGCTACCGGCTGTACGCCGAGGACGATTACGCCAACCGGCCGCGCTATACCGACCCCGAGCTGCTGCGCTCCTCGCTGGCCGGCGTGATCCTGCGCATGCTGGCGCTGGACCTCGGCGAGGTGGAGGCGTTCCCGTTCCTCGACGCGCCGGAAGAACGCGCGATCGCCGACGGCTACCGGCGCCTGACCGAGCTGGGCGCGATCGACGAGCGGCGCCGCCTCACCGCGGTCGGCCGCACGCTGGCGAAGTTGCCGATCGACGTGCAGTTGGCGCGCATGCTGGTCGAGGCCGAGCAGCGCGGCGCGCTGCGCGAGCTGTTGACGATCGTCGCCTTCCTCAGCACCCAGGATCCGCGCGAGCGCCCCGCCGACGCGCGCGCGCAGGCCGATGCCGCGCATGCCGCGTTTGCCGATCCGAAGTCCGACTTCGTCGGCGTGCTGCGCCTGTGGCAGGCCTACGGCGCCGCGCACGAGGAACTCAGCCAGTCGAAGCTGCGCGACTGGTGCGCGCGGCACTTCCTCAGCTTCCTGCGCATGCGCGAGTGGCGCGAGCTGCATCGGCAGTTGTTGCTGGTGGTGCAGGAGTTGGGGTGGAAGCTGGATGCCCAGCCTGTCGCTGCGTCCGCACGCCTTTCTCCTCCCCCTGCGCGCAGGGGGAGGTCGGGAGGGGGTAAGGCGGCTGCGGCCAACAGCACCCCACCCCTCCCCTCCCAAGCAGGCAGGGGAGGGAGTGAGGACGAGGCGGCGCGCAGCTTCGAAACCATCCACCGCTGCCTCCTCGCCGGCCTGCCCACCCAGGTCGGCCACAAGGACGAGAAGGGCGTCTACCGCGGCACGCGCGAGCGGCGCTTCCAGATCTTTCCAGGTTCCGCGCTGGTCAAGGCCGCGCCGCCGTGGCTGCTGGCGGCGCAGATCGTCGATCTCGGCGGCAAGGTGTGGGGCATGACCTGCGCGCGCGTCGAGCCCGAGTGGATCGAGCAGCAGGCCGCGCACCTGATCCGGCGCAGCCACCGCGACGCGCACTGGTCGCGCAAGCGCGGCGTGGTGGTGGCCTACGAGCAGGCGGTGCTGTTCGGGCTGGTGCTGGTGGAAAAGCGCGCGGTCACCTTCCAGCGCCAGGATCCGGCGCTGGCGCACGCGGTGTTCGTGCGCGAGGCGCTGGCCCGCTGCGACATCGACTGCCGCGCCGACTTCGCGCGCGCCAACGCGCGCGTGCTGGAGCAGGCGCACGAGCTGGAGGCGAAGCAGCGCCGCCAGGGCCTGCTGAAATCCGAAGACGCGCTGGCCGCGTTCTTCGCCGGCAAGCTGCCGGACGACGTCGCCAGCGCGGCGGCGCTGGACGCCTGGTACCGCAAGGCGACGCCGGCCGCGCAGGCCGCGCTGCGCTGGACGCTGGACGACGTGCTGGACAGCGCGACCGCGCTGGATGCGCACGCCTATCCCGCGGCGCTGGAGGTGGCCGGCCACCGCCTGCGCCTCGACTACCGCTTCGTCCCCGGCGACGCGGCCGACGGCGTGACGCTGAACCTGCCGCTGGCGCTGCTGAACGCGGTGCCGGCGGCGCGCTGCGAATGGCTGGTGCCGGGCCTGCTGGCGGACAAGGCCGCCGAGCTGATCCGCGGACTGCCGAAGGCGCTGCGCCGCAACTTCGTGCCGGCGCCGGACTTCGCGCGCGCCTTCGTCGAAGCCGAGCCGGCGCGCGATGCGCCGCTGCCCGACGCGCTGGCGGCGTTCCTCGCGCGCACCACCGGCGTGGCGATCGACGCCGGCGCCTTCGCCGGCATCGAGCCGCCTGCGCACCTGCGCATGCGCTTCTGCGTGCACGACGAGTCCGGCCGCGTGCTGGCGGAGGGGCGCGACCTCGAGGCGATCCGCGCCGAGTGGTCGGCGCGCGCACGCGAGGCGTTCGCGCGCAAGACCGATACCGAGCTGGTGCGCGAGGAAGTCGCCGCGTTCGATTTCGACGACATCCCTCGCGAAGTGCGCGCCGCCGGCGGGCTGGCGGCGTATCCGGCGCTGGTCGATCTCGGCGAGACCGCCGCGCTGCGCGTGTTCGAGCGCGAGGACGAGGCGCGCGCCGCGCACGCCGCCGGCGTCATCCGCCTGCTGCGCAACGCGCTGGCGACCGAATTCAAGCGCGCGCGCCGGCAGTTGCCGATCGGCAACGCGCTGGCGCTGAAGTACGCGCCGCTGGGCGGCGTCGAGGCGCTGCGCGAGGACCTGGTCGAGGCCGGCTTCGCCGAGCTGCTGGCCGCGCGCGATCTCGACGTGCGCACGCGCGTCGGCTTCGAGGCGCTGCGCGCGGAACTGGCGCGCGAGCTGTTCGCCGCGGCGGTCGAGCGGCTGCAACTGGCCGAACCGGTCATCGAGGCGCAGGCCGAACTGGCGCCCTGGCTGCAGCCGCCGCTGCTCGGCTTCGCGCGCGCCAGCTACGACGACCTGCGCGAACAGCGCGAGGCGCTGCTCGCGCCGCATTTCCTGCGCGAGCTGCCGGCCGCGCGGCTGGCGCACTATCCGCGCTACCTGAAGGCGATGCGCCTGCGCGCCGAACGCCTGCGCCAGGATCCCGCGCGCGACCAGGCGCGCATGCTGCAGGTGCAGCCGTACTGGCGCGAATACCTCAAGCGCGCGCGCGGCGCGCTCTCGGCCGAGCTGGACACGCTGCGCTGGCTGATCGAGGAGCTGCGCGTGTCGCTGTTCGCGCAGGAGCTGAAGACCGCCGAGCCGGTCTCGCCCAAGCGCCTGGCGAAGGCGCTGGCGGCGCTGCGCTGAGCGGCCGCGCGGGCCCGAGTGCGCTGGCGCTCTTGCTTTTCCCCTCCCCCGGCAGGGAGGGAGGGACAGGAATGCGGCGTCGCAGGGCAGGCCGCCAGGCTGGGTCAAGCGGCTTCATCGCGGCTCCGCCGCGCCGCGGCGGCCGGGTCGCCGCGCGCGGGGAAACGCCCGGCTTACTGCACTTGCTCGACGTGCGCGATGCCGGGGGTGCCTTCCACGCTCAGCGTCCAGCCGCCGAGCATGCCGGGCTCGAGGCTGACCTTCGGATTCGCGCGCGGATTGGCCATCACCGGGTCGTGGTCGAGCACGCGCCATTGCTGGCCGTTCTCCAGCGTCAGCACGGTGTCGAAGCTCCAGCCGGTGAACTTGCCGGCGATGCGGCTGCTGAAGGCGCGCGCTGTCGGCGCGGCCGCCGCGGCGGGGGGCGCGGCTGCGGCGCCGGCGGAGTCGGGCATGCCGTGCTCGCGCAGCCAGGCGTTCAGGCCCTTGAGCTGCTCCGGGCTCAGCCGGTCGAGGCCGAATTCCTTGAAAGTGGCGTAGGGCATGGTCTCCTCGAGCGAGGAGAAGCCGTGCTGCGCCGGCCCGGCGGCGGACGCGAGCAGCGGCAGTGCGGACAGGCAGGCGAGAAGGGGCAGGCGCAGGGCGCGGAGCAGGTTCATGGCGTCGGCTCCCTGGCGGGTGGATTGCGCATCGCGGTCGCCGCGGCGCCGGGCCGGGCGCGCCGCGGTCCGTGCAGGCGGCGCGACGGCGGCGATCGGGTCGCGATGCGCCGCTCAGCGTACCCGCTGGACTCTTACGCTCTGGCTACAGCCTTCCACGTACATCAGCCAGCTGCCCAGCAGCATCGGCTTGAGGGTGACGCCGGGATTGTCGCGCTCGGGGCAAGTGGCGGCGCCCGACTCGGCCTGCTTCCACACCTGGCCGTTGTCGAGGGTGAACACGCTCGCTCCGCTCCAGCCGGCGAAGTGGCCGACCAGATGGCTCTGCACTTCCGTCCGCGCGGATTCGTTCGGATAGAACACCGGCCGGCCGCTCGGGGTGACTATCCGCGTGGTGCCCGTGTCGTGGGTGCGCAGCCAGTCGTCGAGGGTCTGCAGCTCTTCCGGCGAAAGCTTGTCGAGGCCGGCGGCCTTGAATTCGGCGGAGGACATGCGCTCTTCCAGCGAGGAGAACGACTGTTGCGCATGCAGGATCGGGGCGGCCAGCAGCGCGGCGACGAGCAGCGCGGCGGCGAGGAGGGTCGGACGGAGAGTCGGCATAAATTCAATCATAGCAAGCGGCAGGCGTGGCACAAAGGTCCGTGCGGTACGTCACAACGGCTAAACTGCGGTCCTTTCGCAGACCTTTCGGTCGGTTCATGGCGTCCTCTCCGCAATCGGCTTCGAGTACCGCCGCCTGGCGCGGCCGCGGCGCGCTGCTGGACGCCGCGCTGCGGGCCGCTGCGCCGTCGGCCGGCCCGTCCGCGGAGTGCATCGCGGTGCTCGACCTGCTGCAGGCGCTCGGCTGCGACGAGGAAACGCTCGCGGCCGCCGTCTGGTTCGAACGCGCGCGCGCGGCGCCGGTTGACTGGCCGGCGCAGGCGGCCGCGCTGCCGGAGGGCCTGCGCCGCCTGGTCGAGGGCCAGCTCGCCGCCGAGCGGGTGTGGGCGCTGCACGCGCAGCGTTCGCAGGGCGGCGGCGCGGAAGGCCTGCGCCGGCTGCTGCTGGCGATCATCCGCGACCTGCGCGTGGTGTTCGTGCTGCTGGCCCGGCAGCTCGCGCGCATGCGCGCGGCCGCCGCGCTGCCCGAGGACGAGCGCCGCGCGCTGGCGCAGTTGACCGCCGACATCCATGCGCCGCTGGCCAACCGCCTCGGCATCTGGCAGTTGAAGTGGGAGCTGGAGGACCTGGCGTTCCGCTACCTGCAGCCGCAAACCTACAAGCGCATCGCGCAACTGCTCGACGAGCGCCGCGCCGACCGCGAGACCTACATCGCCGGCTGCGTGCGCGCGCTCGGCGCGGCGCTGCAGCAGGCCGGCATCCGCGCCGAGCTGGCGGGGCGGCCGAAGCACATCTACTCGATCTGGAAGAAGATGCGCCGCAAGGGCGTCGACTTCTCCGCGCTGTACGACATCCGCGCGGTGCGCGTGCTGGTCGACGACGTGCCCGCTTGCTACGCCGCGCTCGGCGTGGTGCACTCGCTGTGGCCGCACGTGCCCGGCGAGTTCGACGACTACATCGCGCGCCCCAAGGGCAACGACTACCGCTCGCTGCACACCGCGGTGATCGGCCCCGAGGGCAAGACGCTGGAGGTGCAGATCCGCACCCACGCCATGCATCGCGCCGCCGAGCTCGGCGTCGCCGCGCACTGGCGCTACAAGGAAGGCGGCGCGGTCGATCCCGGCTTCGAGGCCAAGGTGGCGTGGATGCGCCGCCTGCTGGAAGGCCGCGGCGAAGGCGAGGACGACGCCACGCTGCTGGCCGGCTTTCGCACCGACCTGCTGGAGGACCGCGTCTACCTGCTGACGCCGAAGGGCGAGGTGTTCGACCTGCCGCGCGGCGCCACCGTGCTCGATTTCGCCTACAGCGTGCACACCGAGGTCGGCCATCGCTGCCGCGGCGCCAAGGTCAACGGCCGCATCGTGCCGCTGACCTTCCAGCCGGCCAGCGGCGACCGCATCGAGATCCTCACCGGCAAGGCGTCCGAGCCCAGCCGCGACTGGCTGTCGCCACACCACGGCTACCTGGCCACCGGGCGCGCGAAGGAGAAGGTGCGCGCCTGGTTCCGCCGCGCCGACCTCGAGACCAACCTCGCCGCCGGCCGCGCCATCCTCGAGCGCGAGCTCAAGCGCCTCGCGCTGGCCAACGCCGAGCCGGAGAAGCTGCCCGGCCGCTTCCACCTGAAGACCCAGGACGAGCTGCTAGTCGCGCTGGCGCTGGGCGAGGTGACGCCGGGCCAGGTCGCGCGCGCGCTGCAGGAGCCGGCCGCGCCGCCCGAAGTGACGCAGTCCTCGGCGCCGCTGCAGCGCAGCGCGCCCGCCGACCGCGGCGCGCTGACCATCCAGGGCATCGGCAACCTGCTCACCGTGCTGGCGCGCTGCTGCCAGCCGCTGCCGGGCGATCCGGTGGCCGGCTTCATCACCCGCGGCCGCGGCGTGTCGATCCACCGCACCGACTGCCGCGCGCTGGCGCGCCTGCGCGCGCGCGATCCCGACCGCGTGATCGAGGTCGAATGGGGCCGCGCGCCGGCACAGGCCTACGAGGTCGACATCGACGTGCGCGGCTACGACCGCAAGGGCCTGCACAAGGACGTCACCGGCCTGATCACCAACATGGGCGCGCACATCGTCGCCTCCTCCAGCCGCGTCGCCACGCGCACCGCCGAGGTGGACATGCGCTTCACCCTGCGCGTGCGCGACTACGAGCAACTGTCCGCGCTGCTGGCCAAGCTCGCCGCGCTGCCGAACGTGCTGGACGCGCGCCGGCTGGCCGCGGGCTGAACCCGGGCCGACGCGATTCCGGGAACGCCGCGGCGCGTTTGCTACTCTAAAGCGTCGCCTCCCGATTTCGCGCAAAGCCATGGCCGGACGAGATGATCCATCCACGCGCGGCCGCACCGAACCCACCATCGGTGATCTCGACCGTGTCGACGCACCCGCGCCCGACGACGGCCTGCCCCGCATCGTCGCCGATGCGCCGGCGCGCCGGCCCGCGCCCGTGCCCGCGCGCGGCCCGCGCCGGCAGTGGTGGAAGTGGCTGCTGCCGGTGCTGCTGCTGGCCGTCGGAAGCTGGCTGGTGGTCCACCAGGACGGCCTGCGCGGGCTGCTGCCGCGCACCGAGCTGAATTCCGTGCTGGCGCGCGCCGACCAGGCGCTCGCCGCCGGCAAGCTCGACGGCAGCGCCGGCGACAGCGCGCGCGAACTGTACGAGGCCGCGCGCGCCCTCGAACCCGACAACGAGCATGCGCTGCAAGGCCTGAAGAACGTCGGTGCCGCCGAACTTGCGCAGGCGCGCGAGGCGCTGGCGAAACGCCGGCTCGACGACGCCGACGCGGCGCTGACGGAAGCGCGCGCGCTGCTCGGCGGCGGCGCCGAGGTCGAGCGCGTCGCGCAGGCGATCCGCGCGGAGCGCACGCGCAGCGGCGCGCTCGACGCGCTGGTCGAACGCGCCCAGCAGGCACTCGCCGACGGCCGCCTCGACGGCGACGACGGCGCCGCCGCGCTTTACCGCCGCGCGCTCGCCACCGACCCCGGCAACGCCGTCGCCAGGCACGGCCTCGACCGCATCGGCGACGCGCTGGCGCAGCAGGCGCGCGCGGCGCTGGCGCAGGGCGACCGCGCCGGCGCCACGCAGATCGCCGACCGCCTCACCGCGCTGCTGCCGAACTACGGCGACCTGCCCAGCCTGCGCGCCGCGCTGGCGCAGGCCGAGCGCGACGCCCAGGCCGCGCAGGACAAGCGGCTCGCCGACGGCGAAGCGTTCCTGCGCGCCGGCCGCTTCAGCGGCGAGGGCGACGACAACGCGCTGGCGCAGTTCAACGCCGTGCTCGCCGTCGATCCCGACAACGCGCGCGCCCGCGCCGGCCTCGGCCAGGTCGCGCAGGCGCTGATCGTGCAGGCCAGCGCCGCGCTGGACGACGACCATCGCGACGAGGCCGCGCGCCTGCTCGACCAGGCCGAGAAGCTGGCGCCGAAATCGGCCGACCTCGCCGCCGCGCGCTCACGCCTGCGCGAGGCGGGCGAGCAGGCGGCGATCGCCGCCGAGCGGCCCAGGCTCACCGCCGCGCAGCAGGCCGAAGTGCTGCGCCTGGTGCACGCCGCGCAGGCCGCGGCGCGCAACGGCGACCTGATGCTGCCGCCGGGCACCAGCGCTTACGACCAGTACCGCGCCGCGCTCGCCATCGAGGGCGACAACGCCGCCGCGCAGGCGGGGCTGAAGGCGCTGCCGCAGCGCGCGGCGCAGCTCTTCGACCAGGCGCTGGCGCAGGGCCGGCTCGAGCGCGCCGCCGACCTGCTGTCCACCTTCGACGCCTTGTCGCCGGGCGACGCCGCCGCGCAGCCGCTGAAGCATCGCCTCGCCCAGGCCTGGCTCGACCGTGCCACCCTCGACGCCGACCAGGGCCGCCTGCAGGACGCGCGCATCGCGCTGGATCTGGCGCGGCGCCTCGAACCCAACGACCCGCGCGTCGGCGCGCTGGCGCAGCGCCTCGCCGGCGCGGGCGGCTGATGCACGCGCCCGTGGCGGAACCGCTGACGATCTCGGTCGCGCTGTGCACCTACAACGGCGCGGCGTACCTCGACGCGCAGCTCGACAGCCTGCTCGGCCAGCAGCGCCGCCCCGACGAGATCGTGATCGCCGACGACGGTTCCGCCGACGACACCCGCGCGCGGCTGCGCGCGTTCCGCGCGCGCGCCGCGCAGCGCGGCGTCGAGGTCGTGCTGATCGAGAACGCGGCCAACCTCGGCTACGTGCGCAACTTCGAGCAGGCGCTGGCCGCGGCGCGCGGCGCGCTGCAGTTCCCGTGCGACCAGGACGACGTCTGGCGCGCCGACAAGCTGGCGCGCATGGCCGCCGAGTTCGAGCGGCGCCCCGACCTGCTGCTGCTGCATTCCGACGCGCGCCTGGTCGACGCGCAGGGCCACGCCACCGGCATGACCCTGTTCCGCGCGCTGGAGGCGCGCCGCGCCGAGCTGGACGCGCTGCACGCCGGGCGCGGCTTCGACGTGCTCCGGCGGCGCAACCTCGTCACCGGCGCCCCCGTCGCGCTGCGCCGCGAACTGCTCGCCGCGGCGCGGCCGTTCCCGCCCGAGCTGGTGCACGACGAATGGCTGGCGCTGATCGCCGCCGCCACCGGCACCGTCGATGCGATCGAGGACACGCTGATCGACTATCGCCAGCACGGCGGCAACCAGATCGGCATCCGCCGGCGCGGCCTGGCCGACAAGTTCGAGGATCTGCGCCGGCTGCGTCCCGAGACGCTGCACGGATTGGCGGCACGCATGGACCTGCTGGGCACGCGGCTGCAGGGACTCGGCGCGCGCGTGCCGGATGCATGCCTGGCTGGGGCGCGCGACAAGGCCCGCCACATGCGCCTGCGCGCCGCGCTGCCGCCGCGCGGGTTCGCGCGCATCGGCACGGTGCTGCGCGAGGCGCGCGGCGGCGCCTACGGCCGCTACTCCAACGGTCTGCGCTCGATGCTGCGCGACCTGCTGCGGGGGGATTAGAGGGCTCTGAAAAAGCCGTGATTCCCGCGAAAGCGGGCATGACGTCAGTCGATTTGTTCAGGCCTTTCCTGGGGGCAGGGGTGAGGGCAGAAAGTGGGGCGGGCGTGCCGTGCGTGCCGGAGACGCAATGAGCGGAATCGAGGCAAGGGATTCGACGCATACATCGACGTCGTCGCTCGGAGTCGGCGCGGTGATCGTCACCTACCGTCCCGAGGCCGCCGTGCTCGCCGCGCTGATCGAGCGCGTGCGCCCGCAGGTCGCGCGGCTGGTGATCGTCGACAACGCCAGCCGCGATCCCGCCTTCGACGCGCTGCTGGCGCGCCATGCGGGCGAGGTCGACGTCGAGGTGCTGCGCCAGGCGCAGAACGTCGGCCTGGCCGCCGCGCTGAATCTCGGCATCGAGCGCCTGCGCGCCGCGGGTTGCGGCGCCGCGCTGCTGCTCGACCAGGACAGCCTGCCGGCGCCGGACATGGTGGCGACGCTCGCCGCCGCGCTGGCGTCGCTGCGCGGGCCGGCGCGTGCGGCGGCGGTGGGGCCGGCGTATCGCGACGCGCGCACCGGCGTGCCGGCGCCGTTCGTGCGCATCGGCTTTCCGTTGAACCGCAAGCTGCATGCGGGCGATGGCGGCGCGATCGAGTGCGATTTCCTGATCACCTCCGGCTGCCTGATCGCGCTGGACGCGCTGGACGCGATCGGTCCGATGGACGCACGCCTGTTCATCGACAACGTCGACATGGAGTGGTCGTTCCGCGCGCGCGCCCGCGGCTACCGGCTGTACGGCGTGGGCGCCGCGACCATGCAGCACCGCCTCGGCGACGCGCACCGGCGGCTGCCGCTGCTCGGCACGCTGGCGGTGCACGGGCCGCTGCGGCTCTATTACATGATGCGCAACCGCGTGTTCCTGTACCGCCTGCCGCAGACGCCGCGGGTGTGGATCGCGCAGGACCTGCCGCGGCTGGGCCTCAAGCTGGCCATCTTCGGGCTGCTGCTCGCGCCGCGGCGCGCCAACCTGCGCCACATGCTGCGCGGCATCGCCGACGGTCTGCGCGGGCGGCTCGGTCCGTACCCGGGCGCGTCCTCCTAGCGCGCAGGGCGAAGCCGCCGCGATTCCGCCCCGCGGCGGCGCGCGCATTCCGTGCCTCCCCTGCGGCGGAAGGAAAACGGGGCGGGCGGGCGCGCCGCGCCTGCCCGCGATCCGCCCGCCAGCGGCCCGCGCGCCGCCCGCGGGCGCCGCCAGCCTCGGGGTCGGCGAGGGCGGTGCGGTCCGGCGGCGGCCACGGGTTGCATGTACGGACGCGGAATGGCGTGCGTGCGTCAGGGAAACGGCCTGCGGCCTTCGGCTAAACTGCTCCGGTTTGACTGCGGGTGAAGTCCTTGTCGCCGTTCCTGCAACGCAGCCTGGCCGTTGGCGCCGTCGCCTGGCGGGTCCTGCACAAGCCGATGTTCCTGCTGCTCGGCGTGGCCGCCGGGTTCCTCGTGCCCTACACGATCGTGCTGAACGGTCGCGTGCGCGAGCGCTTCGGCGACCTGGTGTTCTCGGTGCCGACGCGCGTCTACGCCCGCCCGCTGCTGCTGGCGCCGGGCGAGCCGATGAACGCCGACGCGCTCGAGCTGGAACTCGCCTTCGCCGGCTACACCAGCGACGGCCAGGGCCGCCTGCCGGGCACCTGGGCCAAGAGCGGCGGCCGCTACGCGATCGCCTCGCGCGGCTATGCCGGCCCCGACGGCGGCGAGCTACCGCATCGCATCGAGCTGACCCTGGCGCACGGCCAGGTCGCCACCCTGCGCGACGCCGCCGCCGGCCGCGCGCTGCGCGAGACCCACCTCGACCCGGCGCGCATCGCCACGCTGTACGGCGCCGAGCAGGAGGAGCGCCAGGTGGTCAAGCTCGGCGAAGTGCCGCCGCTGCTGCTGACCGGCCTGCAGGCGGTCGAGGACCGCGACTTCAAGAGCCACCACGGCATCGACCTGAGCGCGATCCTGCGCGCCGCGTTCGCCAACCTGCGCGCCGGCCACGTCGTGCAGGGCGGCTCGACGCTGACCCAGCAGTTGGTGCGCAACCTGTTCCTCGACCGCAACCAGAACCTGGTGCGCAAGCTCAACGAGGCGCTGCTGTCGGTGCTGATCGAGGCCAACTACGACAAGTCGCGCATCCTCGAGGCCTACGTCAACGAGGTGTTCCTCGGCCAGCAGGGCGCGCAGGCGGTGCACGGCTTCGCCGCCGCCAGCCAGTTCTACTTCGGCCGTCCGCTGCAGGCGCTGCGCCCGCAGGAGATCGCGCTGCTGGTCGGCATGGTGCAGGGGCCGAGCTACTACGATCCGCGCCGCTCTCCGCAGCGCGCGCTGGCGCGGCGCAACCTGGCGCTGCAGGAATTCTTCACCACCGGCCTGATCGACGCCGCCCAGCTCAAGCAGGCGCAGGCCGCGCCGCTCGGCGTCAGCGCCAATCCGCAACTGCCGGCGAACCGCTTCCCGGCGTTCATGGACCTGGTGCGCGCGCAGTTGCAGAACGACTTCGACGAGCAGGCGCTGCGCGGCGGCGGGCTCGCCGTGTTCACCACGCTCGATGCGGCCGCGCAGCTCTACACCGAGCGCGCGATCGCGGAAACGCTGGACGGCATGGGCAAGCGCGGCGAGACGATGCAGGCGGCCGCGGTGGTCACCGACGCCGACAGCGGCAGCGTGCTCGCCGTGGTCGGCAGCCGCGACCCCGGCGATCCCGGCTTCAACCGCGCGCTGATGGCGCAGCGGCCGATCGGTTCGCTGGTCAAGCCGTTCGTGTACCTGGTGGCGCTGGCGCAGCCGCAGCGCTATTCGCTGGCCTCGCTGCTGTCGGACACGCCGGTCAGCCTGCGCCAGCCGGACGGCCGCGAGTGGTCGCCGCAGAACGACGACCACGAGGAGCATGGCGAGGTGCCGCTGATCGAGGCGCTGGCCGAGTCGATGAACCTCGCCACCGTGCACCTCGGCCTCGATCTCGGCGTCGATCGCGTCAAGGCGCTGCTGCAGTCGCTCGGGCTCAAGGACGTCAACCCGAATCCGTCGCTGCTGCTCGGCGCGGTCGACCTGTCGCCGCTGCAGGTGGCGCAGATCTACCAGTACCTCGCCTCCGGCGGCCACGCGCTGCCGCTGCTGTCGGTGCGCGGCGTGATGGACGGCCAGGGGCATCCGCTCAAGCGTTACGAGGTCAAGCCGGGCAACGGCGAATACCACCAGGCCGTGCAGTTGACCACCTACGCGATGCAGCAGGTCGCGGTGTCCGGCACGGCGAGCGTGCTGGCCAATTCCAACCTCGCCTGGCTGCATGCCGCCGGCAAGACCGGCACCAGCGACAGCCAGCGCGACAGTTGGTTCGCCGGCTTCACCGGCAACCGCCTCGCGGTGGCCTGGGTCGGCCGCGACGACAACAAGACGACCGGCCTGTGGGGCGCCACCGGCGGCCTGCGCGTGTGGCAAAAGCTGTTCCAGCGGCTGCCGACCAAGCCGCTGTCCACCGACCCCGGTCCCGGCCTCGAATTCGCCTGGATCGATCCGAAGAGCGGCCACCGCACCGACCAGGTCTGCCCCGACGCGCGCCAGTTGCCGTTCGTCGTCGGCTACGCGCCGCAGGACGAGGAGCACTGCTTCTGGCAGGAACTGAAGAACATCTTCGGCGGCGATGGCGGCGGCGACGGCGCGCCGCCGCAGCCC